>NZ_JBSXOQ010000114.1:0-31665 GCF_056859495.1 Sphingobium sp. L-44
GCCAATCGCCGCGAACCCATTCACTGCGACTTCCGCCGCTATCGTGACCGCAACCGCATCGAGCGCATGTTCGGCCAACTCAAGCAGTTCCGCCGGATCGCAACCCGTTACGACAAAACAGCCCTATCCTTCGCAAGCTTCCTGAACCTCGCCGCCATTCGCAGATGGTTGCCACACTTTGTCAACGCGGCCTAAGGCGGTCCGAAACGTTCGAGCCTCTTAAATCCTCCGAAACTGATTGAGGGTTTGCTTTGCGCGCTTCCCTCAGCAGGACAATGAGTACCAGGAGGCGACCGTAAGCGGCACTTGATAGGCCAGGGCCATCTAGTCGCTCTACAAACGACCTCGAAAATGAACTAATATCTATAATATCATTGTATGGATCAATCGCATCAATGTTTTTAATGATGTAAGAGATTGAATGTTTGTACTTAAGAAAAGTATTCCAACTGGTAAATAATCGACCTAAATTCAAAACATCAAACATCAACATCATGAAGTTTATCGCGAGATTTTTGCGCCGATATTTGGCGAAATCCCACCGAACGGTTTGGCTGGCAACAGAAGCGACGAGAGCCATACCTTCAACAGTCGCGCCGCTGACGATCGCTTGCTTGCAGTCACTCGCGTCCGCCTCTTCGTCGAAGGAGACGACGCTAGCTTTGCGTGATCTGCTCATGCTGCGAGTGCCATGTGTGCATCCCACGCTTCAAACGCCAAGCTGATCATCCGGCTGTGTTTCCGCGAGAATCTAAGGTATTTGAAAGTAGTCTTGATGCTCCTGTGCCCGAGAAGCTCCTGAAGAACCTGCAGCGGATCTCCGATCAGAGCGTCATATATCTCGCCACGGCTGTTGAGATGTCCCCGTGCTATGCGAAGCTCGACCAGTCCCTTCAGCATGAAGCTGAGCATGTAGACAGCGAACGTGTGCCGCAAGACGTGAGGGGTGATGTCGACACCGACCTGTTCTTCAAGGCCGGATCGTGCAAGGGCTGCGGAGAACGCTGAACGCCAAGCGGAATTCGAAACGCATGTTCCAATCTCGGAAATCCAGAGCGACCCGAAGTCGACAACCTTGAAACGATTTGGTTGGCCAATTGGACGAACCTCGATAAGACGCTCGCGCTCACGCAAAGTGAAGTTTGCGAGCGGCATTTCAATCTTCCTCGCGTCTCCAGCGATAACTTCTGCAATGCCTGGCCGACGAAGTTGAAAAATATGCTGTTGTTCGACATCGTCAAAGTTCGGGGAGAGTATGATTTGAGAGGGAACCGCTCCGAGATTATTTTTGCTGCAACATGCGAGCGTTCCTCGTAAATATAAGGGTTGATAAAGTTCTTAATAACTCTTTTTGAAATAAAAGTATCTCTGCCTTTTTCCCACTTCGTAACAGTAGCAGGTATAGACCAAATTCTTGTAATGTCGTCTTGAAATAGGCCGATCTTTGGTATTTCCTGCCTCAGGATGTGAGAACCCTCATTACATCGGATGCCGGTTGTTACGAGCATTTCGGAGAAAGCGCCATTGCGCAGATTGTTTCTGCCAGACATCATTCCAGTTTCGCGAAATGTTACGTAATTTTCCAAGGAAACCATTTTAACTTGGTCGTCTGCTTCCCGGGTGCCGCAGTATGATCGCCAAGTCACCTCCGAGAAGTGGATTTTAAGGTGTCGAAGCATTCGGAGGATGACGGCGGCAACTTTGTTCCAACTATTTGGAGACAGCCTCTCTGAAAGCGGGCCGTATAGTCGCCTGTTGCGGTATTCCCATAGGTCCGCTTCCCTGAGGTCTGCTAGCCTTCTTCCATGGCGCGCCATGAGGAAGCGAGCGAAAACCTCAGCCTCAATGGCGTAAGTTCGCCAAGTTTCGCGCGATGTCAGGGTTGCAGCAATCCTATCCGCAAAGCCGGTGAGCGTATCATCTAGGGTCCAATCAGAGTGAAGTATGATCGGCTGCTCAATCTGAACTGCGTAGTGATCGATTGCCTCCAGGGCGAGGCGCTTCATTTCATCATCAAAGAAGGCAGCATCAGGTCGGCCAAGGTCGCGTTGGAGCGAAATCGGATCATACTCAAAGCGGGGCACGATAAATCTCCGACCCGCAAAGAAACCAAAAAATTTCGCCGTACTTCATGTCGCGGCTTTCGATTTGTCTCGTTTTGGCGTCCAACATAGCATGGATCTTGCTCCGCAACTGCCAATCGTACCGAAGCTGACCTTGGTGATAGACCGCCGTCGCGCGGCGGATGCTCTGCGCCTCTTCGGATCGAAGCACGGAACAGCGGTCCGGCTCAGAGTAGCGCGTTGTAAGTGTCGAAAATGGCCTGGGCTCGATCAATCGTGCCGGTCACCGGCGCAGACTTGGCGTCGAGCATCTTGGGGTTTCGGATAAGCCATCCCGCCGGCGTGAAATGGTCGAACTCGGCAACCGTAGTCGGCATGATTGCGAAGGCAGCCTCGGCCTGTTTGACCAGCCGTGCGGTGCCCGTGTTCGCGGCCGCGAGCCGCTTTGAATCGAGCAACGTCGTGTCCGCCAGGCCATAGGTCGAGTTGAGGATGGACACAAAGAGATCCGGTTCGAAGATGTCCTCAATATCGGCCTCGGCCCGTTGGAGGAAGTCGGCCATCGTGTAAAAATGTCCGGCCTTCAGGACTTCGGAGCGCTTCATTTCCTCGACCTTGCGCTTGTCTCCCTGCGCTTGGTCCGAGAGCACTGCGATATGAAGAGCGTTGCCAGCGAACATCGCGACGAATGGGCGAATCTTATCGATCCCGCCCGCCGGACAGAGCGTCCAGCGCTGATCCAGGCCCGGTCGTCCGCGACGTTTGAGCGCGTCCGACAACGCCTGGATGTAGAGAATGTCGCCGGGCCCTTCGACGAGAAGCGTGTGCTCGCCGATAAACAGCGACTGGCTGATCTCATAGCCGAGCGCACCTTGCAACGGAAACAGAGTGTCGGGATCGCGGGTGAGCACGTCCTCGCGCACCTTTGTGCCGAGCGGCATGCGACGCTGCCCCTTCATCTCTACCTTATCCTCGACGATACGGACGGAAGCGAGCTCGTCGGCCGGCACCATGAACGGTGAATGGGTCGAGTAGACGATTTGGTGATGTGGGGCGAGCTTCTCCTTGAAAAAGCGCAGTAGGTCCGCCTGCGCTTTGCCGTGCAGGGTAAGGCCGGGTTCGTCGAGGAGCAGAACGACTGGCGTCTCCTCGTCCTGTACCTGCGCGAACTTCACGAGGAAGGAGAAGAACCAGACAAAACCAGCGCTTCGCTCGGAGAACGGCGTATCAACGCGGTGCAGCCCGTTGTGGATGCGGGCCCATGCGATCATGCCACTATTGAGCGGTGCGGTATCGCCCGGCCGAGATTGTTCGACGCGGACGACAACACTGAGATCCGGATTCTGCGTCCAGTATTCCAGCACCTGATCGGTGATGCTGTTGGAGGCCGCCTGCAGGCGGGCATTGAATGTCTCGTAGGTGGCAACATTGGTGATGTCGTCGATTGAGACGCGTGCGTATTCTAGGAACTCGGCGAACAGCCGCGCACCGCGATGCGCATCCTCGTTGATCTGCCCATTAGCGATCAACTGACGCGTCTGTTCGAGCTGTATCGCGCCATCCATCCTATCGTACGCGGCGAAATACATGAACTTCGGCAACATGTCCCGGATGAGCTTGCTGACCTGCCCGGTCACTGCGCCCACCCCGTCTAAGTGAGACTTCAAGGCGGCGTGGCGTTCCGTCGGAGATGATATCTCAGCCAGCGTGGTGATCAACTTCGAGGTGGTGTCGGCTGAGGAAAGGACCGACCGTTCCGAATCGTCGAGTTGGAACTTGGTATAAAGATGCTCGAGCGCCTTGCCAAAATCGAGATCGACCGAGACGTCGACTTCTTTGCCGTAGGCGCGTGAGATTGTGATCAGGTCGGTCGTCACGACACCCTCACCGACAGTGGCAGCGATGCGAGCGGCTTCGGGAGAGGTGAGGCGCCAAGTCGTAGTGATTGCGACAGCGGCCTTCCCAGAATGACGGTCCTCGTATTGGGTCAGCAGCCGGCGCGGATAGTCGCGCTCCTTGTCGAAGGTCGCGGGTGTCGAGAGATGTGGGTTCAGCGCCGCGAGCGCCAGAAGGATCGCGCTCTTGCCCGCCTCGTTCTTTCCGACGAGGCAGGTTACCGGCTCGACGCTAAACTCCTCGCTGTCGTCGACCGACCTGAAGTTGGTGACGTGAACCTTCTCGAGCTTCATTATTATCCTCCCAACTCACTTTCTCCTTGAGATGGCAGATCGCCGCTCCAAATCAACTTTAGAGTGCGACGGTATCGGGCCGGGGGCGTCTAGGTAACCTAAGGTCGTCCGTGAACTTCAGGTTGAACCGGCAGCGGCTTTCGGGATTTTCGTTGGGCCAATCGAGCCGCGGCAACTAGGTCGCATTGCCGCTCCGCCGTTTTGTGGAAGCTGATCGGCAGTTTTTGGCATGTACCGACATACCGAGAGCTGGATCGGAACGGCGTATTATGGTCGCGTGCTGGCGGAAGCGGAACGCCGCCTCGTGGGACAAAACCGACGTTCGCGAGCTGCGCCGGGAACGGCAGGTTCCCGTCCAACACCTGCCGTTCCTGAAGCACTGATGATCGTTTCCCGGAATGCGAGGGATGGCCGATTGCGGAATGGCAGCTTCTCGTCGGCCGAGATGCACTAGCTGCCAGTCCGGTTCCGGGTGGGAAATCATCGAGGCACGAAGCGTGCGATTGCCGTCGAGCATGGCCATCATCCCAGAGCAAGGGGGTAGCGGAATATTGGACCGATGTGCATAGCAAGTCATGCCCCGGCGCAAAGACATATGGAGATGCGGGATCGTCCATCAGCCGATGGCTGCAATCATCGCATCGGGACGGATCGATAGCGCGTTGACATGGCTCCCGGAGGAGCCGGCATTCCAGTTTCTTGCCGATCCATTCGGATGGAGAGGTGCGGACGGAACGCTTCACATCTTTGCCGAGCATTATGATTATCGCCATCGTCATGGCACGATCATGCGCCTGTCGCTCGATGAGCATCTGTCGGTTGTCGAACGGCGCCTTTGCCTGAGTGAGCCCTGGCACCTGTCCTACCCCCAGATTTTCGCCGGCGAAGGTGCGACCTGGATGCTGCCCGAGGCGCATCGATCGGGCGCGCTGACGCTTTATCGCGACCATGGCGGCCTGGCTGACTGGCGGCCGGAACTGCGCATCGCACTGGACTGCGTTCCGGTCGATGCAACGATCCTCCATCATCAAGACCGCTGGTGGCTCTTTTATTCGCCGGCCACCTCAAAGCAGACAAAGATATCGCAGCTTCATATCGCCTGGGCCGAGCGCCTGGCGGGCCCCTGGATCGTGCATCCGCGCAATCCCGTGCGCGTCGATGTGACATCATCGCGCCCTGGTGGCTCGCCCCAGATCCTGTCCGGACATGTCGTTCTGCCGGTCCAAGACTGCAGCAGCACCTATGGCGGAGCCATCCGTCCTCTCTGGATCGACAGGCTGGATGAGGCGAATTTCAGCGCGAAAGCCGGCGACGCCATGCCGGTCCCATTGTCCGCCGGCGCCTATCGGGACGGCATGCACAGCCTGACCGCATGCGGGGAGATCAGCCTGGTCGATGTGAAGCGGATCGACCGATCCGCACGCGGGCTGGCGCTGGAAATCAGGCGTGCGCTTGGCGGATATGGGTGAGAATGGCTGTACCTGTTCTTTCGAAACGCTCTCTTGAGTAGCGCTGGTTCACCAGGTTTCGTGCGGCCTGCCCCATTTCTTCAAGCCTTGAAGGCGTAGCAAGCAGGGTCTCCAGCGCATGGGCGAGAGCATCAGTATCTGCCGGTGCGCAGGTCAGGCCGCTGACGCCCGGCATGATCGAATAGGGCATTTCCCCGACCGCTGAAGCGATCACCGGCAGCCCGGCCGCCATCGCCTCATGCGCGGCGATGCAAAAGCCTTCGGATCGTGACGGCTGAACATAGAGATGCAGTCCGGCGAGGAAGCTCTTGGGGGCATCGGTAAATCCGGCGAATTCGACATCGACCCCTGCGTTGCGAGCCAGCATCTCCAGGCGACCGCGCTCGCTCCCCTCACCCGCGATCGCCAGCGAGAATGGAGGCGTGGCAAGGCCCCGAGCCTTGATTTGCGCCAGGGCCGCGATCAAGATGTCATAGCCCTTGACCCGATGAAGCCGTCCCAAAGAACCGATGCGGATCGGCTCGCCGGCCTGCCATGGGGATGCCTGCGGCATGGCTGGATCGACGGCGTAGATGGGCCAGCAGCGTAGCCGCTCGTCCGGAACCTGGAGTCGATGCTGCGTCAGATCGGTGACGGACTGCGAATCCCCCACCCACAAAGCCGCCCTGGGCGCCAGGAGGCGCATCAGCCTTTCATTCCAGGGCTTGAGGAAGGCAGCATGCTGCCAGCAGACGACCGGAAGTCCGAGGGAAGGCCCGATAATGAGACCAAGGATCGTGGCACGGCTGAGCGACGTCCAGATATGGGTCGCGCCCCAGTCCATCAGTTCCCGCCGTAGCCACAAGGCGGCCGCCAGATGATCGCCTGTCCCGCCTTCCCGAACGCGCGGAAGCAGCCCCGCCTCGATAATCGCGGGCAAGCCGCGCCTGTCGCTTGGCCGAAGCGCGAACAACCGCACCTGCGCGCCGCCGGCGCGCAGCACGTCGGCTATGGCGGGCACGGGCTGCGCAGCGCCGCCGCCTTCGACCGAATTGATGACATAGGCAATGCGCATGCCGTTCACTGCGACAGGCTCCGGTGCCAGGCCAGGCCGCCCAGCAGGAGACTGGCAATCAGGGCCTGACCAACGGCCTGTATCCCTGCGCCCATCAGCCCGAACGACCCGAGCAACCAGGGCAGCGCCGGCAGGAAAATGAGGCTCGCAAAGAGGTTCGCGCTCATCGACAGGGCCGGATATCCCATAGCGGAAAGCGCAGAGCTGCAGGGCGGTCCGACCAGCGCGATTACCCGCGCAATGATCAGAACCACCATGACCGCGCCGGCCGCCTGGAACGCGCTGCCCGCCAGCAGGGTAACCATCATGGTCGGGAAAAGCGCCGCCAGGATGACCACGGGCAAGGCCGCGGCGATCGCGATCAGAATGACGCGCACAAGCGTGCGGCGGAGCGGTGCGCCGCCTTGGCCGGAGGCAACCATCCCTGCCAGTTCGGCATAGGCGGTGTTCCCCAATATCTGTGCCGGCTGCGAGATGATCACGGTCGCGCGCTGGGCGACCGCGAAAAGCCCGGCGACGGCAGGCCCCATGACCCAGCCGACGATCAGCGGTGCGAGCCGCCCAGCCAGTTCCGCTAGCGTGACATCGGCATTGCTGGCCACCAGGAACCGCCAGATGCCGGCATTTTCGCTTGCCACATTACCCGCCTGTGGACGGATCAGGACCGCGCCCAGTCTTGTGTAGGCACAGATAAGCCCCATGCCCCAGAGTACCGCGAACTCGGCGATGGCGGCCAGCAGCCAGGCAGCGAGGAAGCCCTTGAGCCCCCAGCCGAACAGCAGCGCCAGCGAGGCTCCGCACAGGCGCACGAGCGGCTGGACCATATTGTGCAGGCCGATAAGGTCGAAGCGGTCGATCAGTTGCAGATAGCCCGCCGGCGTAGAGCGCACCGATCCCAGCACGGCGAAGCTGTAAGGAATGGCGAAAGCCATGGTTTCGGGCGGCCAGCCCAGATGTGGTCCGACCCAGGGCGCCAGCAGCATGGCGGCGATGATCGCCGCGACGCCGCCCGCCAGTTCGACCTTGGCACCGAAACGAAGCAGACGTGCGAGGCGGTGCGATGCCCCTTCCTGTCGCGCCTCCGCGCCATAGCGCACGATCGCCTGCCAGGCCGGAAATTCGACGATGCCGCATATCGCCGTCACATAGGCATGGACGAGAACCAATATGCCATAGTCATGCGGCCCCAGGGCGCGCGCGGCGATGACAAGATAGACGAGACTGATGAGCCCGGCGCCGGCCTTGCCGCCGAGCACAAGTCCCAATCCCCTGAAAATACGCCCTGTAACGGTTGCTCGTTCGATCATGGGCGTTGGGCAGGCCAGTCTTTCATGCGCAGGGCATCGCCCGTGCCGTTGCGTGCCGCAAGACGCCGGCCGAGGAAAGTGTAGAAATACCAGTCCAGGGCAAATCGCGGCGTGTAGCGGTAGATCAGCCGTTCGGCCCGTGTCCAGCTTACGGCCTTGCGGCATGATCGCCGCGCTGAGGGAAAACAGACATGATCCCGGTCGTAGATGGCGCGGCCATGCGTCATCACGCGATGCACGATTTCATGATCCTCAAGGACATAGGGCCATCGTTTGGCGTCGAAGCCGCCTGCTGCCCGCAAGGCATCCGTGCGATAGGCCTGGGCATAGCCACCGGCATGACATTTCGCCGAGAAACGTCGGCTCTTGCGCAGGATGAAATCGGTCCGTTTTCGTGACTCAGCGCTCTCCAGCGGCGCATAAAGGTCGATGGCCATCACCGAGGCCGCTTCCGGATCGCCCGTAAACAGGTCGAGGATGCGCTTTACATAGTCGATCGGATATTCCGTGTCCGCATCACAGATCGCCACAAAGGCGGTCTCAACCCTCGACAGGCCAAGCGCCATGGCGTGAATTTTCCCCGGGGTCGGGCACGACAATATCTCTGCCCTGGATCCGAGAGATCGGGCTGCCTCGCGCGCTTGTTCGGTGCCGTTGTCAGTCGAGCCATTGTCGATAAGAAGCAGTCGGAAACGAATATCACTTTGAATCGCAAGGGTCTGAACCGTCTTGTCGATCCAGCCTTCCTCATTGAAGAAAGGCAGAATGATGGTCAGCGAGGACATCAGGCAGCACGAAAATTGCTGAAGCCAACGACGTTGCCTCGGCGCTTGTCTGCAAGCTGCGTGATGACCGCCGCTGCCCGGTCTGACGACGGTCGGCCGTCCAGATCGAAGCTGTCGGCGAACAGATTCTCCTGAATGGCTTGGTAGTGATCGCGATGCAGACCATTTGCGCGGGCGAGAGCCGGGCCAAGATCCTTGGGATCCGAGATGACTTCGCCGGCTCGCCAGTGCGCAAAGTTCGGATCCCCCCGCCAGTCGATGCCATGGCTGTTGAGAAACACACAGGGTCGCGGACGCAGCAGAAATTCATAGACCTGGCTACTCGCGTCGCCCAGATAGACATCGGCGATCAGCGTATAGCTCATATCGGTCGATGCCCGGCTGCCGAGGTCAATATGGATATTGTCGCCATGCAGAAAGCGCTTCGCGATGGTCCCCGGGCGATTGACGCTCAACTTGTCTATCGTGACTACGAACGGCCTTTCGAAGAGCATTACATGGGGTGCAAAAATAAGCTCTTGCGCATCCCGCTCGACGAAATGATCGAGCACCTGTCTGCCATGCTTGTACCAGGAAGAAAGATGCGGCGAGCAGTGCGGATTATATAAAATGATCGGCCGCTCGCGGGAAAAATGCTGGGTTCTGCCCGCCTGCCGAACAAGATCGAATTTGGGATAGCCCACGATGCTGATGGTAGAGGGATCAATCCCGGCTTCAGCGATCAGCCGGCGACGGATCTTCTCGCCCGAACACAGAACATGGTCGAACCCGGCACTGGCCTTGTCAAAGCCGATCGCACGATCGCCCGCGCCATGACGCGTATGAATCATGAAGAGCTTGTCGAGGCCATAGCGCTTCTTGAGGAGCAGAGATGTCTTCTCCGCCACGACAAGCATGTCCAGGCTACGGAAAAATTCGAGATTGTCCCGATAGAGCAGCAATTTCCTGGCCGGGATCATGCTGCCCAGCATCCCGACAAGCCGCTCCGACCGCGTCGTCAGGCCGAGTTCGACATGCTGGATCCTTGATCCCAGTAACGGTCCCGCCAACCGCCGCACCTCATGGGCCAGGCGATCATTTGTTGTTGCGGTGATGATCTCGCCGGCAAAACCGCCCGCAGCGAGTGAAATCGCTATGGGCAGGCTGTGGGCCAGTTGGTGGATCTGATCATGGTTGAACAGGAAGCCGATGCGCATGGGGCGCTGACGCCGTGGCACTGGAGCCACCTCAGCTCACGAACGAAAAATATTTGCGGAAGGCGCCATCCGATGAGTTTTGCGATCTGGAGCTTCGTTCTCTCCATATTCTGTACGATTGGCCCGTTGATAGCAGGGCGCTTTCAGACCTGTGGCTTGAAGGTCAGTTGCTGCGGGCAATTACCTTCAATGCCATTCCGGCGTTGCTGCTTTCCGCCATTTGCGCCGTTCGTTCCGTCCTGCAGAATATCCGGCAAGCCGTTGCGCAGACCCGACCTGATCGCATCGACGGGCGATGCCATATCATCCTTGGGGCTGAAGCGTCGGAAAGGTGACTTGCACACACATGCCGGCACTATCCTCACAGATTGTGCAATGTGCTTGATGCAAGTTCGCTATCGCGGCCACGAGCGCCAGCCCCAATCCGGAGCCCTCGGTGTTGCGACTGGCATCCAGGCGATAGAAGCGACCGAACACCTTTTCCCGCTCGTCTGCTGGTATGCCTGGGCCATCATCGCAGATCTCGATGACAGGCGAAGTATCCTGATAGCGGAGTCGTGAGGTGATCCGTGTGCCGGCAGGCGTATGAACGAGGGCGTTTTCGATGAGGTTGATCACCAATTGGGTAAGCAACTCGCCATCGCCATGGATCAGAATATTTCCGGCATGGTCGGCAAGGAGATGGTGGTCGCCATCTTCCGCAACAGGCTCATAGAGTTGCTGGATCCGATCCATGAGTTCGCTCAAATCCACGGCCTTGAACCGCCTGCGCCCAATTCCTCCCTCCACGGTGCCAATGCGCAGAAGGGCGTTGAATGTGGCAAGCAGGCCCGATGTCTGTGCCAGCGCTGCCTCCACTGCCGCCGGCTCGATCGGATCGGCATCCCGCATCTGCTCCAGTTGCTGGTGCAGCCTTGTGAGGGGGGTACGCAGGTCGTGGGCTATGTCGGTGGAAACCTGGCGGAGGGCCTCCATAGCCGCCTCGTTGCGATCGAGCATGATGTTGAGATTGTGGGCGAGCCCGTCAAATTCCGGGCCAAAGCCGATCATCGGCAATCGCTCCTCCCGCTCGCCTTCGACAATCCGGCTTACCGCCAGATTTACGCGTTCCAGGCGCCGCAGGAATAGGACGGCCGCCAGGAAACCGCCCACCAGAACGAACAGCGTAATGCCCACCCCGCTGAGCAGGGTGAAGGCAAGGAGGCGACTGCGCAGATCCAGCACATCGAAATTGTCGGTGGCGACGACCAGCGTCAGGCCGTCCGGTAGGCTCGTCCCCAGCGCCGTCAGCGTCTCCAACCGACCGCTGACCGGGCCGCTGTCATGCTCAACCATTTCGAGCGCATATGTGCCAACCCGGGCCGCGCTGACCGGCAGGTCGCCGGCAAGACGCCGCCGCTGCGCATCGACCAGCAGATAGTGAAATTGCGCGTCATCGCCCACGCTCTGGTGGCGCGCGATGGCATCGGTCAGGCCCGATTGTCCTAGCTGCGCATATTCGCCGCCAAGGATGGCAACTTCCGCCTTCAATCGGCCGCTCGTCGCCTCGGCTGCATAATGTCCAATCTGGCTCCGAACAGTGAACAGAAGTGCCCCAGCCCCGATCGCAAAGATCAGGGCCAGCAGCACGGCAAAACGAAACGCCGCGCTACGCAAGGGCGCACGCAGCACGGCTTCAAACGTCATCGATACGATATCCCGCCCCGCGCACGGTCTGGATCAGTTCCCTGCCAAATCCGCGATCGACCTTGGCGCGCAGCCGACTGACATGGCTTTCGATGATGTTGGTTCTCGGATCAAAATGGAATGACCAGACATTTTCGAGGAGCATCGTCCTTGTGACGATCTCCCCGGCATGCAGCATCAGATATTCGAGCAGCTTGAATTCCTGCGCCTGCAATTCGATCCGATTACCGCCTCGGAGCACCGTTCGCTTGATCCTGTCCAGGCTGAGATCGGAGACCTCAAGAACGGAAACTGTTTCGGCGATGGGCGGACGACGCGCCAGCGCATTGACGCGGGCAAGCAGTTCGGTCGCGGCGAAAGGTTTGGCGAGATAGTCATCTGCGCCCGCTTCAAGCCCCTCGACGCGGTCTTCGACGCCATTCATGGCGGTGAGGAACAGGGCTGGCGCTCTCACGCCAGCTGCGCGCAGCGCTTTCAAGACCGCCAATCCGTCAAGGCCCGGTACCATTCGGTCGAGAATGAGGACGGCATGGTCCCCGCTTGATCCCAGGAAGATCGCATCGCGGCCATTGTCGCACACATCCAGCACATGACCGGCAGCAGTCAGGACGCGCTCGAGATGGACGCGCGTCGTTTCATCATCCTCGAGCAGCAGCAGCTTCATCGCCCGTCCTCATCGCACGATCCTGGTCTTCAACAGAAGGATTTTGCTTCATCTTCCTTCGTCCCCGCAAGTTGGGGATTATCAATGTTCGCGTCACGCTGCGCGAAACTGGCGACCGCTAGAGCGGGTAATGCGCAGATTCGCGCAGGAGGATATCGCCATGAAAAGGATGCCAACCGCCCTGGCGGCTGCCCTGATTGGCAGCATTGCCACGATGCTGCCCGCCGCGCCCGCTGCAAAACTCAAGGGCAGCCAATATGCTGCTCAATCCAAGCTCTCGCTCGCTGCTGCGCGGATGGCGGCGCTCAAGCTGCGCCCCGGCACGATAACCGATCAGGAACTGGAAAAGGAAAAGGGCGGCAGCGGACTGCGCTATTCCTTCGACATCATGAGCAAGGGACGGGCCTATGAAGTGGGCATCGACGCCGTGACGGGCAAACCGCTCGAAAATGTGCCTGAAGGCCATAACCCGGATTGAGCGCCTGGTACCGGGCCAGGCCAACCGGCCCGGTCGCTCCATAAACAGGGGTCAGCCTTCTCATGCCACGTCGCCTTCCCATGTCTGCAAGCCTTAGCCTGCTGGCACTGTCGCTTGCTGGCTGCGCGCATTATACGCCTCTGCCGCTCGCAACCCAGGCGCCGCTCGCGCCTGATCTTCGCTCGCTGGATCCGTCCATCCCCAGCGAACCGCTTGGCGTGGAGCAGGTGGTTACCCTTGCCCTTGCGAACAATCCCGATCTCAGGGCGATCCGGTTCAAGCGCGGCATCGCCACCGGACAGACATTGCAAGCCGGCCTTCTGCCCAATCCGTCGCTGAGCGGCGCACTGCTGCCGCTGCTATCCGGCGCCGGCAGCGTACCGGCGTGGAATCTGGGCATTGCGCAGGATATCAAGAGCCTGGTCACCTACCGTTCCAGGCGCCGTGCCGCCGCCGACAGTGAACAACAGGTCGCAGCCGACATCATCTGGCAGGAATGGCAGGTTGCAGGCCAGGCGCGCCAACTCGCCTGCGACCTCATCATGGGGAACCGCGCCCGCCCGAGCTATGCTGGAGCCTACACGCTTCTGGTCGAGCGCAACACCAAGCTTGAGAAGGCATTGGCAGCGCATAGCGTGACGCTGGTGACGGTCGCGCCCGATCGACTGGCTTTGCAGTCTGCCCGCGCCGCGCTCGATGCCCTGGATCAGCGTCAACTTGGTCTCAAGCATCAGCTCAATGCATTGCTGGGCCTCACGCCCGACGCGCAGCTTCCATTGGCCGAGCAGGTCGATCTCCCACCATTCGACATGGCAGCGATCAGGGCCGATCTTCCCAACTTGCCGGCTCGCCGCCCCGATCTCATAGCCCTGCGCATGGGCTATGCCTCGTCAGACGAGCAAGTGCGCCAGGCGATCCTTTCCCAATTTCCCGACATGAACCTTGGCGGAAGCGTCGCAAGCGACAATGCCAAGGTCATCAATGGTGGCCCGAATATTCAGATCGGCCTGCCGATATTTGATCGCAACCAGGGCAATATCGCCATCGCCCGGGCTACCCGCGAACAGCTTCATGCCGATTATTCCGCGCGGCTCGCGGCCACGATGGGCACAGTCGAAGCCATGTTGAGCGAGGCAGAGCAGCTTTCAGCCCAGCTCATGACGGCCCGGCATGATCTTCCCGCCGCACGCCTTGCTGCCGAGCGGGCACAGGCCGCCTTTGGCGCGTCCAATCTCGACGAGCGCGGCTATGTCGACCTCGTTTCCAATCGCTTCACCAAGGAGCAGGAAATCATGACACTCGAACTTGCGCTCCTCGATCGCCAGATCGCCATACAGACCCTCATCGGATCGGGCCTGCCCAAGGCAGATGCGCTGACTGCGCCGGATGCGGCACGATGAAGGGCGCAGCTTTCCTTGCGCCCATCGTCCTGCTTCTTGCAGGATGCGGAAATACGCCAGTGGCGCCGAGCGATGCGCCGACGACATTGGTCAGCACAGTGACAGCGCGGCGTGGCGCACTGCCGGCAACGCTCGACTGCTATGGCACCGTGGCACCTGCCATCAATGGAACACAGAGCCTGAGCGTTGCGCAACCCGGACAGGTTACCGCGCTGCTGGTAGCGCCCGGCACGGCCGTGAAAGCGGGCCAATCCCTGGCGACTTTCATGGTCGCGCCCTCGGCCCGCAGCGCTTATGAGCAGGCCTCGAGCGGGCTGGCTGCCGCGCGCAAACAGGCTGCGACGACAGCGCAACTCCTCTCGCAACAACTCGCGACCCAGGATCAGCTCACCCAGGCGAACAAGGCGGTTTCCGACGCGCAACATGCACTCGCAGCCCTTCAGGCGGAAGGGGCGGGGCAGGCAGCCCGCACGCTTGTCGCGCCCTTTGACGGGATCGTGACCAGCATATCTGTCGCACAGGGCGATCGCCTGCAGGCTGGCGCCCCGATCGTCACGGTTGCCAGGGCCGGTGGGATTGTCGTCACCGTTGGGGTCGATCCCGCCGTCCATGGCCGCGTAGCGGTAGGCATGCCTGCATCGCTCAAGCGGCTTTCGGGCGGGCAAAGCCTGGCAGGACAAGTCGTTCGGGCAGACAGCGCTCTTAACCCACTCACCCGACTGATCGATGTTGATGTCAGCTTCCCGGCTGGCGCGCTGCTCCCCGGCGAAGCCATGCAGGTAGCCATCGAGACCGGCCAGGTTTCCGGCTGGATCGTGCCACATCAGTCGGTGGTGACGGCTGGCGGCCCGGCCCGCCTGTTTCAGGTGGCCAATCGCCAGGCCCGGGCGATCCCGATCCGCATCCTGCTTGCCTCCGACCGGGGCGATGTCGTCGAGGGCGCACTTGATCCAGGCAAGCCGCTGATCGTCTCGGGCGCCTATCAGGTCAGTGACGGCGACGCCGTGCGGTGGAGCAACTGATGCTGGAATATCTGCTCCGTACGCAAGCGCGTACATTGGTTCTCATCGCCATGGCGCTTGCGCTGGCAGGTGTCGTTGCATCGCTATCGCTGCCCACGGGACTGTTTCCCCAGGTGTCCTTCCCTCGGGTGGTGGTCGATCTCAACGCCGGAAGCCGTCCGGCCGACCAGACGGCGCTCACAATTACCCGCCCGGCAGAAGAAGCGATCCGCGCCATACCCGGCGTCCAGAATGTCCGCTCGGAAACGAGCCGCGGATCGGCGCAGATCTCGGTCGATTTTGGCTGGGGGCGCGACATGGTCGCCAGCACTTTGCTGGTCGACACGGCTTTGGGGCGGATATTGCCGTCGCTGCCCGCCGGCACCCAATATGACGTCCGTCGCATGGATCCTACGGTCTTTCCGATCATCTCCTATGCGCTGGTATCCGAGCATGGCGACCCGGTGGCCTTGCAGGATTTGGCCACCTATCAGATCACGCCCCTGCTTTCATCGATCAATGGCCTGGCGCGTGTCGGTGTCCAAGGCGGTGATACCGCCGAGGTACAGGTGCTCGCCGACCCATATCGATTAGCCGATCACGGCCTGTCGATGACCGACCTGGCCAGCGCAATCCGCAATGGCAATGTGTTGAGCGCGGTCGGCCAGGTGCAGGATCGCGGCCGTCTGTCGTTGGTCATCGCCGACCGCAGCATCATCAGTGCGGGCGACGTCGGCAACATCGTCATCAAGGCTGCAACTGCCGGGATCGTTCACGTCCGCGATGTCGCGACCGTCCAGGACGGCGCGGTTCCGGTTTGGCAGCGCATCGTCGACGACGGCAAGCCTGCGGTGCTGTTCAATATCTATGAGCAGCCCGATGGCAACGCGGTCCAGATAGCCCGTGAAGTGCAGGCAAAGCTGGCTGGCGTAAAACTGCCAGCCGGCGTCAAGCTGGTGAACTGGTATGATCAAAGCGAACTGGTCACCCAATCTGCAGCAAGCGTGCGTGATGCCGTATTGATCGGCCTTGTCCTGGCCGGCCTCGTCCTGTTGTGGTTCCTGCGCAGTTGGCGCGTGACGCTGATCGCGGTGATCGTCGTCCCCGCCACATTGGCAGCGACAATATTGCTGCTTTCGCTGCTCGGCATGAGCTTCAACATCATGACCCTTGGCGGCATTGCAGCGGCCGTCGGCCTGCTCATCGACGATGTAATCGTGATGGTCGAACATATTGCGCGGCGGGCGGGCGCCCTTGGCAGCGATGGGAAGCCACTCGGCGACGCCGCCGTCCTGCCCGCAGCGCGAGAGTTCATGGTACCACTCACCGGCTCCAGCCTTGCCACCTTGATCGTGTTTCTGCCGCTGTCCTTCCTGACCGGCGTGACCGGTGCCTTTTCCAAGGCTCTTTCCATCACCATGGCCGGAGCACTGGCTCTTTCCTGGGCGATGACGGCCTTCGTCGTTCCGATACTCGCGCGCTGGCTGATCGATTTCAACCAGTGGCATGATCCTGGACTGGCCGGTGACGGACGTATTGGGCGTCTACATGAGCGTACGCTCGATCGCCTTTCGGCTCGTCCATGGCTCCTTGCCATGATCGCAGGCCCGCTGCTGCTGATCGGCTTTGTCGGCTATTCCAATGTGCCCACCGGGTTCATGCCGAAGGTCGATGAAGGCGGCTTCATCATGGATTATTTCACGGCGCTCGGCACATCGCTCGAGGAGACCGGCCGACAGGTCGGGCAGATCGATGCGATGCTGCGTGCCAATCCCCAGGTGCTGACCTTCTCGCGTCGCCTCGGCACCGGGCTCGGGGGCGACCTCGGACAAAGCTATCATGGCGACTATTTTGTGCGACTGAAGCCGGATCACAGCACGCCGACCGAAGTGCTTGCCGCCTCGATCGCAAGCGAGATCGCCATCAAGGTTCCCGGTGTTGAAGTGGAAGTCGCGCAGTTGATGGAGGATCTCATCGGCGATCTGACGGCTGTTCCTCAACCGATCGAGGTAAAGCTTTATGCCGCTGATCCTGGCATTCTACAGAGCGAGGCACGCAAAGTTGCAGCCTTGATCGGGCAAATTCCAGGCGTCATCGAGGTGAAGGACGGCGTGCAACTCGCCGGCGACGCGCTCAACGTCCATGTCGATCCTGTTCGCGCCGGAATCGAAGGAGTCGCCCCCGCAGATGTCGAGGCGCAGCTTTCCACCGCTCTTACCGGGGCGATCGCCACGACACTGGCGCAGCCCAGCAAGGCGGTCGATGTGCGTGTCCGCTTGGCCGAGACAATGACGCTCAGCCAGGATGGCCTGTCTCAACTGCCGATCCGGGCTGGCGACGGTCATATATTTCCGCTCTCGCGGGTCGCCACGATCGAGGCCGTCACCGGCCAACCGCAGATTGCGCGCGAGAATCTCGAGCCGATGGTGGCTGTGACGGGGCGTATCCAGGGGCGCGGTATCGGCGCAGCCGTCGGTGACGTAACCAGGGCGCTCGACAGGCCGGGGGCACTTGGCACCGGCGTGCGCTACGAAATGGGCGGCCTCTATCAACAGCAGCAGATCGCCTTTGCAGGACTGATCAAGGTGTTCGCCATGGCCCTGGTCGCCGAACTCATACTCCTGCTGATCCTGTATCGGCGCTTCTGGCTGCCGGTCATCATCATCGGCTGTTCCCTGCTTTCGACCACCGCCGTCTTTACGGCCCTCTGGCTCGCGGGCGTGGACCTCAACATCACCGCTCTCATGGGCATGACGATGATCATCGGCATCGGCACCGAAATGGCGATCTTCTACGTGTCCGAGTTCGAGGAACTCTGCCGCGTAATGCCCGCCGCACAAGCCACCCGGGAAGCCAGCCGGAATCGCCTGCGACCGATCCTGATGACGACCCTGGCCGCAATGTTGACACTCCTGCCGCTGGCGCTGGCTATCGGGCAGGGATCGGGCATCCAGCAGCCGCTGGCGATAGCGATCATCGCTGGCCTGCTGCTTCAGTTCCCGCTCGTGCTGCTGGCGATGCCAGTGCTGGTGCGACTGACTTTGCCGCGCGGCGAAACGGCACAAGCCGGGACGGGAGCCCTACCGGCCACATGACCATATCAAGAGGGCCAGCGCCCCAGCAGCAATCTGCCCATCTGAAGGAACAGCCCATGAAACATGCCCTCCTCCTTCTCGCCGCCCTGGCAGGAAGCGGCAGCGCGCTCGCTGCAGCGAGCCCCCCTCCTTACCGGATCACCGATAAAATTGCCGGACCCGATGGGGGATGGGACTATGCCCGCGTCGATAGCCGGACACATCAGCTCTATGTCGCCCGTGCCCGCGAGGTGACGGTAATCGACACCCGCACCCACAAGATGATCGGCTCGCTAGGCGTCATCGCTCACGGTCATTCTGCAGTGCCGGTCTCGGACGATCGACTTCTGGTGACCAGCGGCGACGATGCAAGCGTAAGATTCCTTCAGCGTGCCAATGGCAAGCAACTGGCACGCTTGACCGTCGGATTGAAGCCGGATGCGGCGATCCTCTCCCACGATGGCAAGCGCGCTTTCGTCATGAATGCGACAAGCGGCACGATATCGGTCGTCGATGTCCAGAGCATGAAAATCGAAAGAACAATCAAGGCGAAACCGGGCCTGGAATATGCGGTACTCGACCGGACCGGCACCATGTTCGTCAATAACGAGGATTTCAGCGAGATCGAACTGCTCGACACCATCACGGGAAAGATGGGACAGTCGATCCCGCTTCCTGGATGCGAGGGCCCCAGCGGCCTTGCTCTCGACGGGAAGTCCACCCGACTGATCGCCGCCTGCGCCAATGGCAAGGCCGCGATAGTGGATGCGCGAAGCCGCCGCTTGGTCAAGCTTGTAGACATTGGGCGGGGACCTGACGCAGTCCTGATCGACGAGACCCATAGACTGGCCTTCATTCCTTGCGGCAAGGATGGGGTACTCGATATCTTTTCGCTCGAGGGCCCTGAGGTCCGCAGGATTGGCCGCGTGGAAACCGAAATTGGCGCGCGCACCGGCGCGATAGATCCGGCCACGGGGACGATCTATCTTCCGGTCGCCAACATGGTATCGCCGCCGAGCGGCAGCGGACCTCTGCAGCCCATGCCAGGCAGTTTCCATGTGCTTGTGATATCGCGCCGCCAAATTGCGGGTTGATCGTCAAATACCTCAGCGAGGAACCTCATGCCCTCTGTCCTGCAGAAATTATCCGCCAGGCATCGTATCGACAGCTATATACTGGTCATGTTCCTTGCGGCAGCAGCGGGCATATTGCTCTTCCTGAAGCTTGGATCCGAAATATTGGAGGGCGACAGCTTCGCGATAGACCGATATCTTCTCCAGTGCCTGCGTCGCAGTTCGGATAGCGCAATTCCGATCGGCCCCGCCTGGCTCCGATCGGCAATGGTGGATATTTCCGCGCTGGGTGGCATCAATCTGCTGACGCTCATCACCCTGTTGGCATCGGGCTATCTTCTTGCTGCGCGAAAGCAGGTAACCGCCCTCTTTCTCCCGATCTCCATTGCGGCTGGCGCCGCGATGAGCGCGCTTTTCAAAATTGAATATGCAAGGCCGAGACCGGATATCGTCAAGCATCTGGTGGAGGTCAGCTCTGCCAGCTTTCCCAGCGGGCACGCGATGAACTCCGCTATCGTCTATCTTACGGTCGGCGCCTTGCTGGCCAGAGCCGAGCAGGCTCCTCGAGTACGGATCTACATCATCTCCGTGGCAATCTGCCTCACCCTGGCGATCGGCAGCTCTCGCATCTACCTGGGCGTTCACTGGCCGAGCGATGTGGTAGCGGGATGGTGCGTAGGAGCGAGTTGGGCGGCCATGGCGTTGCTGATCGCACATCGGCTGCCGGGCGCCAGAGCAGGCGTTGGGCCAGAATCTCTTTCCGGTTCGTCCGTTTATCTGTCAAATCGCGATCATGAGTCTTAGCGACGATAGCGATCTTGAGCTCATTTATGGCGTTCATCGTGCTGATTTACGTCGCTTTCTGATCGCGCGCGTCGGAGATGCTGCCGAAGCAGATGATCTGCTTCAGGAATTGTGGGTGCGTGCCAGGAATGTGGCGGCAGGGCCGATCGGCAATGGTCGCGCCTATCTTTACAAGATGGCCCAGAATCTCGTTCTTGATCGACTTCGCGAGCAGCAGCGGCGCATGGCTCGGGAGCGGCGCTGGAACGATCAGGAAACCGATTTCACGGCACCGGGCATCGACCCGGTCGATCGGTCGCAAACCGCCGAGGACCAGATCATCGCGCGCGAGGAAGTGCAGCGCATCAAAACGGCGCTCGAGACGCTGCCGGAAGGGGCAAGAAGGGCATTCGAACTGCACAAGCTTCGAGGGCTGACACATGGCGAGGTGGCTGCGCAGTTGGGCATCAGCAAGAGCGGCGTCGAAAAACATATGGCCGTCGCCATGAAATATCTTCGCCGCGCGCTCACGGACTGAGGTAATGCCGTCACGATATCGTCACACAGTGATCAAACAGGTGGAAGGGCAATCGCCATGACGGCGCGTGCGGATTTTGACGAAGCGATGCTTGACCAGGCGATTGCCTGGCAGGCGGCGCTCGAGCACGACGATGCGGATTGGGACGGCTATCTCGCGTGGCTGGAGGCAAACCCCCGGCACCGGGAAGCCTTTGATTCGATTGCCCTGGTCGATGCTGCTGTCCGCGAACATCGGGACGTTCTGAGCCATGAGCCTTCTCCTCCTGTCGCCGAAATCGATCCAAGACACCGTTGGAAGCCGAGACTGGTGATGGGCGGTGCTCTCGCCGCTTGCCTGGCGCTTGCCGTTGCGCTCCCGACATTCTGGCAGACATCCAGACCCATTGCCTACAGCAACGAAGGCTCAGCGCCGCGCATGATCGCTCTGGCCAGCGGCACCAGCGTCACCCTGTCGCCGGGAAGCGCCATTCTGGTATCGGCAAAGAATGACGGGCAAATCGAGCTTGCGAAGGGGGAGGCCTATTTTGACGTCCGCCACGATCCCTCGCGCGTCCTGACCGTATCGGCCGGCAACTATCGCGTTACCGATATTGGCACCCGCTTTTCGGTCAATCTTGCAAACTCTGCCTTGCGGGTCGGTGTCGCACAGGGGGCGGTTTCCGTCGCCGGCGCGCAGACCGCTTCGGCAGTCAGGGTCGATGCCGGCCATCAGTTGGTCGGCAAGGATGGTCTATTGACACTCAGCACGGTAGAGCCCTCCCAAGTGGGAAGCTGGCGCAGTGGCCGGCTGACCTATACGAATGCGCCGCTTGCAATGGTGGCTGGCGACATCGAACGATATTCGGGCAAGAGGATTTCTGTCGATTCCGCGCTGGAGAACAAGCATTTTTCGGGCATTCTTGTCATCGGTGACGGATCGAAACTTGCCAGCGACCTGGCGGCCGTCATGGGGCTCGAAGTGCGTCAGCAAGGCGATCTTGTGCATATTGCTGCTGGCCGGTGAGATTGGCCCGGAAACGGTTCTTGCACGCGCACCGGTAGTCAGTCTCGATATCGCGCCCGGGCCGCTCATGGCCGCGATGGACAAATTCTCCGCCTCGACGGGTATCTCCATCGGCTTCAAGGCCAATGTCACACAACTGAAAACGCGTGGTGTGAAAGGGCGCTTGTCGCCCGAGGAAGCCCTGGCGCGGTTGCTCGAAGGAACCGGACTTCAAGCGCTCAGGATCGGTGATCGCCTCTATCGTATCGAGCCCAAGCCGGCGGTAATCGCAGTCCGACAATCCCCTCGCACGCCTGCCCCCACAGTGGCGCCTGCGGCAAGTGAAATCATCGTGACCGCGCAGAAGCGGCCACAGCCGCTCGCGAATATCCCCTTATCAGTATCCGTGCTGTCGCTTGATCCGCTGGGGGGAGCGAGAAGTCCGACGTCCCGCGACATCAGCCTCGACATGGAAGGCCTGGCCATGACCAACATGGGACCAGGGCGTAACCGACAGTTTATCCGCGGGGTTGCCGACAGCCCATTCAACGGCCTGAGCCAATCGACGGTTGCAGTCCAGGTCGATGAGGCAAGGGTGACATTCAATGCGCCGGATCCCGATCTCCGGCTCATCGATGTCGATCGGATCGAAGTCCTCAAGGGACCGCAAGGGCCGCTCTATGGTTCGGGCGCACTGGGTGGCATCTATCACATCGTCACCAGAAAGGCCGAACTGGATGACAGCTATGCCCTGGCGCGACTGTCAGCTCAGGCCGTTCAGCATGGCGAATTGGGCACGGGCGCCGAGGGCATCATGAACCTGCCTGTCGTCGATGGCCGCCTGGCATTACGCGCCGTGGGCTATCGTCTTCTGGAAGGCGGCTGGATATCCAATGATGGTTCCGACAAGGCGACCAATTCAACGGAGACCGTCGGCGCGCGGATAGCGCTGCGATGGCAGCCCTCAGAGCGATGGACGGTCGATGCAGGCTTCATGCTGCAGGACATCAATGCGCGCGACAGCCAATATGTGCTTCAATCCGACGAAATGCTGTCGCGTGATCATCCCATTGCCGAGCCCACCGACAATGATTTCAAGCTGTGGCATGGCACCGTCAAAGGCAATATCGGTACGCTGGAACTGACGTCGGCGACCAGCTATGTCGAGCATGGTTTCGACTATATTCTCGATGCCAGCAGCGCTGCCGACCAGTTCGGATTGACGGGCCAGGTCCGGTTCGACGATGATCGTCGATATACGGTGCTGAACCAGGAACTGCGCATCGCACCTCAAGGCGAGCAGCATTGGCTTGCTGGCCTTTCCTACCTTCGGGCGACCACTCGAGGGGAGGCTTCCGTCACCCCGGAAGGGGGCGATCCCGCCATAGTGGAAATCTACGATCGGCAGGTTGTCGAATATGCGATATTCGGTGAAGCGACCTTGCCGCTCTTCAATCGCCTGGATGCGACGATCGGCGCGCGCCTGTTTCAGAGCATCACGCGCGATGGAACCGGTGACGAACCCAGGATCACGCCCGTTCGTGCGCGCAAGACCATCCTGTCTCCCAGCGCTGCAATCTCCTATCGATTGAACGGATCAGGTATTGTCTATCTCCGCTATGCAAGGGCGATGCGTCCTGGAGGTCTGGCGCCTGCGGAAACCACGTCGGCGCGCCAATTCGATGCGGACGAATTGAGCACCTTCGATCTTGGCTTTCGCAAGACTGCCTTTGATGGTCGCTGGTCCCTTTCAGCTAGCACCTATTACACGCTCTGGAACGACATCCAGTCGGACTATCTGCTCGAAGATGGGCTGGTCTCTACCCGCAATGCAGGCAAGGGACGGATCATCGGAGCCGAGATCGCTCTGGATTGGAATCTGGGCAATGGCTTTACCATTTCCGCCGGTGGCAGCGCGCAGTCGGCCTTGCTCACGCGTGCGGCCGATGGCGTCAAGCTCGATGATCGCAGCCTTCCCATAGCCCCGGCCTTCGCTGGCCGGGCATCTTTTGGCAAATCCTTCGCCTTGGCCGGTGGCTGGCAGGCCAGGACCGGGCTGCAGGCCAATTATATCGGGAAAGCAAGATTGTCCTTCGACGATGATCTGGACCGAAGCATGGGCAATTATGCGACCGCGTCCGCCCATGCAGAGGCGACGCGAGGCCACTGGACCCTCAGCGTCAATATGGACAATCTGTTCGATATTCGGGGTGACAGCTTCTCCTTCGGCAATCCTTTCGCGATCCGGGAGGAAGCGCAATATACGCCAATCCGACCTCGCACCCTTACACTCGCCCTGGCGCGATCCTGGTAAGAGGCTGGCGATTGCGCAATTGATAGGTCGCAGAATAACCCACATGGTCAGACAGCATGGTTCCGTCCGGTTCATGGCCGAACGGGACATCGATGCTGCTCAACTCGAGGTCGGTACGTCGGCCAGGTGTGAAAAACTGCCAGTCGCGGGCGCGCTTCCTTGAAAAACGCGCATCGGCCGAAAGAGCGATGCCACGACGGGCCGCTTCTCCATAGGCGTCGTCAATATCGCCATCCTGACACCATCTGGACTGAGCCCTGGAGAGCAGCATTTGCTTGCGCGCTGGAACGCTGCCCACATTAAAGTCCCCAGCAACGATCAGGGGCCGCGATGGATCATGCGCGCTCGTAATGAAGTTGGTGAGATAATCGACCTGCAATCGGTAGGCGGCCAGCGATCGGTCATCCTGGACCCGTGACGCACGCCTGCTGTTCAGATGCGTCGTGACGATATCGACCCTGTCCCATTGCCCGGGGAGAGCGACGCTGACCAGCAGCGCGCCCTTGTTTGCCAGACAATCAAATCCTGCACAGGCAAAGGCCGGGAAGGCCATTTTCCGGACGCCCGCAATCGGATAATCGGACAGGATCTGAAGCCCGCTTCCGACATATTTGCCGAGCGTTTCACCATGATACCATGCGGCAGCGTCTGTCAGAGCATGCGAGCCGGACGGCAGATTTCCCTGTCCAGGCATCTGCGCGCCCGGACCTTCCACTACATATCGGTAGCCCGCTGCCCGGCCGATCGCCCGAGCGTCAGTCGTAAAGGCTTCCTGCAGAACGATGATGTGAGGTTGCGTCCCATCCTCGCGCATGGTCCGCAAATGCTGCACAATCTGCGCGAATGCCTGTGTCCGCCCTCTTGCGACGGGCCAGGGCAGACCATGGATATTATAGGTCAGCACGGACAAATGCCCGTCGAAAGGCAGCGGGAGCCTGGGCGTCAGATCCGGCGATGACGGGGTCGGTGCCGCAGCGCCGAGCATGCCCATGAGCGAAGCTGCGATCAGAACTGCCTTCGAGGTCCGCAAATTGTGTCTCCCGTATTCGCCGCCTGCGACGATGCGAATGCACGGGCACCTCAGTTTCCATCACGGAAAAAATTGCTGGGCTTGAAGCTGAGGTCTCCATCTCACCACGCCGTCGAGGCACGCAACGGGGAGATGTGAGCTGATGATTATATCTGCGCATCATGCGTTCGGGATCGTGACGCTGGTCTTATTCGGAGCTTTTGAAGCCATGCCGGCTCGAGCCGCCAATGAAGATCCACGCTATGCTCCCCTACTGGTAGCGAGCAATGCCAGGCTCTTGCACGGGATACCGGTTGCGCACGCCCCCAAGACCTACGCGCTTGCCGTCGCGACGCCCACCGATCATTTCGATCTGGCACGGGTCAGATCCCGTTCGCTCAATCTGCTGCTTGGTCCTTCCAGCCTGCGTCTGTCCGCCAACCGTGCCGCATCCTTTGTTCATCAGGATGGAAGCGCTGATCAGGATCGCTGGTCCTTGAGAAGCATATCCTTCAATGCGGCCATACCATTGATGGATATGCTGAACCTGTCGCTGAACGGGGATTACGCGCATATGGGGCGACGCCTCCATGTCGTGGAGATCAACCCCCGCCGGTTGTCGACCAATATTGCCAGTATCGGGCTTGCCATCGACGATGCGCGGGGCTCTCGCCTTTCCTTGGACTATCGGTCCATCTCTCGCCCGTCACGGCATGATGCCCTTACTCGCCTGGCGGAGACGCTGGGGGGCGCCCCATTGACCGGTTCTGGCCCTGAGCTTGCCCTTGCCAGTCCGGCACCGGGGGTCTCCGGATCGATCGATTGGCGCCTTTGCGTCAGTGACATGCGTCGCCCCGCAATGGATCTCACCGGCCTGGAGGGATCAGCCATTGTCAACGATGCGCGCGCCCTGGCCAGCTTTCGCTATCATCTATGAAAGAGAAGCGACTTCTATTCTCGATCCACGACGTCGGACCAGCTTTTGAGGGCCAGGTGGATCGCCTCGTCGATCATGTCGCCCCCTATGTGCGGCTTGACCGGACCGCGATGCTGGTGGTCCCCAACCATTGGGGCGATCATCCTATTTCGGCGCGCTCACCCTTTGCTGGCCGGGTTCGCCGATGGGCGGAAAGCGGCGCGGAGATTTTCCTGCATGGCTGGTTTCACCGTGACGGAGCCAGCCACGGCGGCCTTGGCGCCCGGTTCAAGGCTCAGCACATGACAGCTGGCGAGGGAGAATTTCTCGGACTGGATCTCGCCACGGCCCGTCAGCGGCTTGCAGACGGGCGGGCCCTGATCGAGGAGATTACCGGTCAACCGATTGCCGGCTTTGTTGCGCCGGCCTGGCTGTATGGAGAACCCGCCCTGACAGCGCTTGAGGAACTCGGTTTCCCAATTGCGGAAGATCATATGAAGATCTGGTCACCCATGACTGGGCAAACTCTGGCGCGTGGACCGGTCATGACATGGGCCAGCCGGAGCAAACTCCGCATGGCATCATCCCTGGCGGTCGCATATCTCCTACCGCCGCTATTGCACCGGTCGGAGAATTTCAGGGTCGCCGTCCATCCCGGTGACACGACCCAGCCGGCTATCATGCTCAGCATCAATGATGTTCTGCAGCGGGCGGTCCTGACCCGCCGGCCGAGCCGCTATGGGCATTTGCTGGACGATTGAACCGAATATGCGCGTGCTGACATTTCTTCACAGCTTCGAAGCCGGCGGCGTGGAACGTATCGCGCTGCGTCTTGTCCGCGCCTGGCGGGGCGCCGGTATTGAAGCCCCTCTCTTCATGGGTCGGTCCGATGGCCCGATGCGGAACGAACTCGCCCGCGCGCTCGAATTCCATCAGCCACGCCAGCCCCCCTTTTCCACCAGGCGGTTCGAGACGCTGTGGATGATGATTACCCTGCCGGCCGTCATTCGGCGGCTCCAGCCTGATCTGCTATTTTGTGCCGGCAACAGCTACACGGTCGTTGCGCTGGCGATGAAATTGCTGCTTGGCAGGCGTTGTCCCCCTATTGTCGCCAAGATCAGCAATGATCTCGAGCGCAGGGATATGCCCATGCCGATCCGCACGCTGTATCGGCTATGGGTGCGCCTCCATGCCCGGTTCATCGATCATTTCGTGGGTATGGAACATGCAATGGAAAGGGAGATATCCTCCGCCATCCACATCCCATCGAGATGCATCTCCATCATAGCCGACCCTGCGATCGACCAGCGCCAACTCGAGACTTTACGAGCCGGTGCCACTGGCCGTCGACGGCAGGAAAATGAGGGCCTTCAATTCGTGGCGGTCGGAAGGCTTGTCCCGCAGAAGAATTTCGGGCTCATGCTTCGCGCCTTCGCCGTCGCTGCAACAACGCGCGATTGCCTGACGATATATGGAGACGGGCCGGAGCGCGAACGCCTGGCTGCGCTGGCCCTGCAACTAGGCATAGAAGATCGGGTTCGTTTCAAGGGCCATGTGCCCGATCCGGCGAGGCACCTCACCGGATTCGATATTTTCTTGCTATCGTCCAATTATGAGGGCGTACCAGCGGTGATCATCGAAGCGCTCGGCGCCGGACTTCCGATCATCGCGACCGATTGCAGTTCCGCCATGTCCGAACTCACGCAACATGGACGTCTGGCGACGCTCGTCCCTGTCGGCAATCTCTATGATCTGGCTGCTGCGATCGCTGCAGCCCGCCGCATGGATCAATGCGAGGATGCCAGCTATTCCCAGGCGAAACGTTTCACGATCGAACAGGCATGTGGCGATTATATCACCTGTTTTAAACATGTTACATACAACTCTATCTCCGAAAATAATTGCCATCCGCAAGCTGAGGTTCGGTCCTGAGTGCGCCGTCCCATGGGTGACGCAACTATCAAGAGACGATCATGACGGACCCGAATTCAGGTGGTTCAGTCCTTTCCTCAAATCTCGTTTTCCAGCCCACGGTGCCAGCCATTGGCACCATGATCTCGCCAGAGCCGCTGATACGGACAGGGCGCAACTGGACGATATGGGCGGGGCCGATCATCTCGCTGCTGATCCTGCTGGCGGTCCTGCAGCAGTTCAGGGGCCTGGACACGGCCCACCTCCTGCAGCTTCTGCCGACAACACCCATATTCTGGACCGCGTTCGCCGCCTATTATCTTGCCGGCCCGATCTCGGAATGGGTCATTTTTCGGCGACTCTGGCATATTCCAGCGGCGGGCTTCGGCGCGCTTCTTCGCAAGCTGGTGAGCAACGAGATTCTGCTGGGCTATCTTGGCGAGGTCTACTTTTACGCATGGGCCAGGCGTAGCGCCGACATCAGGTCCGCACCCTTTGCGGCGCTCAAGGACGTCACCATCCTGTCTGCGCTCGCCGGCAACGTCGTGACGCTGATCATGATGATCTTCGCCTTCCCGCTTCTGGGCAGCGGCGTCGCGGGGATTGGCAGATGGGAGATATCGGGATCCATCTTCTTCGTCCTGCTGACGTCCATGCTTGCCATGCTTTTGCGCAATCGGCTGTTCGCGCTGCCTCGGCACGAACTGTGGCTGATTTCCGCCATTCACGTGCTGCGTATCCTGGCCACGACATTGCTGGCCGCCATGATGTGGCACCTGCTGCTCCCCTCGGTGGACCTGAGCATGTGGATCATCCTTGGAACGATCAGACAGTTGCTTTCCAGGCTGCCCCTGCTTCCCAACAAGGACGTCGTCTTTGCGGGTGTGGCCGCTATCTTGATCGGACGGGACAGCGACATTGTTTCGGCGATGGCTTTGATGGCCACGCTGATTCTTGCCGCGCATCTTGTTGTCGGTCTGCTTCTGGGAATGAACGGCCTGATCAAGGATCGGACATGATCCTGTTTGCCATGATGTCCGCTGCGCCGATCCCTTCATCGCCAGATCTGGGCAAGGCTGAGGGGCTCTGTCGGCCAAATGAAAGCGGGTCAGCCTTTCTCGTGTCGGTCGAGGGACTGAAGGACCGCAGGGGACGCCTCAAGCTTGAGCTCTACCCAGCAAATGACGCCGATTTTCTCGCCGACGACAATATCCTGATTTCGGAAGGTAAGGTGTTTCGGCGGGTCGAGGAAACCGTCCCCTCCCAGGGGTCAGTGACGCTGTGCATCCGGGCACCAGGCCCCGGCGTCTACGCGATCAGCTTGATGCATGATCGCGATGCCAACCGGAAATTCTCGCTCTCGATCGACGGCGTAGGTTTTGCGGGCAATCCCAAACTCGGATTGTCGAAACCGTCAGCGGCAAAGGCATCGGCGCGCGTAGGCGCCGCTCCGGCCCATATTCCCATCAGGCTCAATTACCGGCGCGGCCTGTTTTCCTTCGGACCTTTGGAGCGCTAGCCCATGCGAATTGTCGACGTTTGCGCTTTTTATGCGCCGCAGGGCGGCGGGGTTAAGACCTATGTAGAGCGGAAACTGCATGCCGGCGCAGCGGCGGGGCATGACATAATCATCCTTGCGCCGGGCGAGAAACTGGCGCGGCGGCCTGCGCGCGGCGGGAGCGTCGTGACCATTCCAGCCAAGCGTTTTCCGCTGGATCGGCGCTATCATTATTTCGATGATGAGGCAGCGCTGCATCGCATGCTGGACGCGCTTGCCCCCGACCTGGTCGAAGCATCGTCGCCATGGTCGAGTGCCTCCATGGTTGCACGCTGGCGCGGCGATGTCCCGCGCGCACTGGTAATGCATGCAGATCCTCTGTCGGCTTACGCCTATCGCTGGTTCGGCAATGTTGCGCCGCGGGCAGCCATCGACCGGGGCTTTGACTGGTACTGGCGACATTTGCGACGGCTCGGACAGGCTTTCGACATGGTCGTGAGCGCAAATGACAGTCTTTCCGCGCGCCTGCGCGCCGGGGGCGTCGGTTCGGTCTGTACCGTCCCCATGGGGGTAGAGCCCCATATTTTTACCCCGTCGCATCGCGACGCAGCTTTGAGGCGGCATCTTCTCGCGCGATGCGGCCTGGATGAAAATGGCCTGCTGCTGATGGGGGTCGGCCGGCATGCACCCGAGAAGCGATGGCCAATGGTCATACAGGCTGCGACGCTCGCCGGTTACCGTCGGCCCGTCGGCCTGGTGCTCCTGGGTGATGGTCGGGACAGCGCGCGGGTGCGCCGTGCAGCCGCGCACAACCCGCATATCCATCTGCTGGCGCCGACGACCGACCGGCGGCGACTCGCGAGCCTGCTGGCAAGCGCCGATGCCCTCGTCCACGGGTGCGAGGCAGAGACCTTCTGCATGACCGCCGCCGAAGCGCGCGCCAGCGGCGTCCCCGTGATCGTGCCCGATGAAGGAGGCGCTGCCGATCATGCGCGTTCAGGAATCGGTCTCCGTTTCCGTGCAGGTGACACGGCAAGTCTGGTTGAAGCGATAGAAAATTTCGCAGCTACCGATCCGGACATTTGGCGTAGTCGAGCCGCAACCGCGGCAGCTTCAGTCACCACGATGGACGAGCATTTTTCTTGGCTGTTCGAGGCCTATTCCTCGCTGCGAACTGCTGTGCGCCATGCAGCCTGAAACCTCCGCATCGAAAATGGCGCCCTTACCCGGCCAACCGCCCGCACAGCGCGGCCGCCTCCGCCGCAGAAATCTTGTGAGGTTCGATGTGGAACCCGAAAAGAAGCATCCCGTCCTATCTTCCCTCGAACCCGCCTTCCAGCGCCAATGCACCTGTCGGTGCTGGCCCCTCATGGTCAGGATCATATGGTGGGCGCTCAGAAACGATCGTTGATAGCGTAGGGCAGGAGAGGGGGATGGCGCCCTCCAGATCGTTATCGGACCATTAGTTTCAACGAGCGCAACAGCATTTCCCATAATTTTCGCTGCACAGGCATTTCTCGACTGAGGCACCCCTTGGATGACGCCGTCCTGCCGGCACGGGCATCCAGCCTGGCAGGGGATCTTCATGCGGCTTTTCATCGTAATTGCAGTATTTTGCTGTGTCCTGCTCACGCCGCGATTTGCTCAGGCGTCCGACCGGACGTGGCGCGATACCAGTAATATCGGTCGAGACGCGCTGGTGATTGCCGCGCTCGGCACGCCCCTCGTTCAGGAGGATTGGCAGGGCGCGCTTCAGGCAAGTGGAAGTGTCGGTGCCGCGACGCTGGTGTCTCTTGGACTGAAGGATATCTTTCCCGAAACCCGCCCGGATGGCAGCGACCGGCGGAGCTTTCCGTCCACCCATACCGCCACTTCCTTTGCGGCAGCTGCAACGCTCCAGAACCGCTACGGCTGGAAAGTCGGGCTTCCAGCCCATCTGGTTGCGACCATCGTCGGAATCTCTCGTGTCCAGGGTACCAAACATCACTGGTATGATGTCGCTGCCGGGGCCCTTCTGGGCGAAGCATCAGGCCTGCTTCTCACGACCAGGCGCAACAACAATATTCGAATGCTTCCCTGGAGCGATGGGCAGGGGGGCGGGATTGCAATGGCTTTGCGATTTTGAGGGCTGTAGGGTCACGTCCGTCAATGTGGTGTAATTTCGGTGCTGGCCATCGGGCTGCATTTTCAGGCGGCCTTGGGTGTAATCTGTAGCGGCTGAACCTCCTCGGTTATGGGTGTGGCAAGGGCGGCCATGCCCTCGATCTGCATGT
>NZ_JBSXOQ010000115.1:0-223391 GCF_056859495.1 Sphingobium sp. L-44
TGATGGTAGCAAGATCGCTCGTTACCGACGCGCTCAGATCGTCGATCGAATGACGGACGATATCGACTTCATCATTGAGCGATCCAACCGCCTGATTAAGCGTTGCCAGCGAACCCGTTACCGAAGCGTCCAGACCCTCGATCGCCTGGCGGACGCCATCAATCTCGCCATCAAGCGAGGCAACAGCCGCAGTGATGGCCGCCAGATCGGCCGACACGGCACCTTCAATCGCCGCGATCTGTGCTTGCGCGGCGGCGATATTGGTCTGGGCGGTGGCAGTGTCGGCTTCGAGCTGGGCCAGCTGATCCTTTTCCGCAGCGCTGGCGCCATTGGTGGCGCCAGGCTCAGCCGGCTTCAGTTCCTCGACCGGGGTTCCATCTTCATAAGTGATATTGCCGGCGGTAATGGCGTCGGACAGGCGAAACCAGTTCGGATTATTGTCCGCCGGGGCCGACCCCCTCGCGGGCGTGGTGCCGACGAACAGCCATTGCGAGCCATTCGGCAGCGTGACCATGTCGCCTTCACGATAGGTTTCGTCAGGGTCGTAAGGGCCACGCGGGTTCAGCGGTGCGCTGAAGGCGATGTCGTTCAGCCCATGGACCTGCCAGGTGACCGCCGCGCCCTGGACAATCTTCCAGTAAGGAGCGCTGGTTTCGACCTGCTGGACATCGGCAACGGGCGGCAGACTGCTGCCATCGGCAGCAATCGTCATGCTGGCAGCGCCAATGCCGATCGCCGACAGGCGCAATACGCCCAGCCAATCGACATAGGCGACGGCGTTGACGGACATGGCGACGCGCTGGATCAGCTCGCGCGCAGTGGTCTGGGCATTCACGACGATCGAGAGCGGCCAGGGGCGAGCAGTATTCAGGGCGGCCACGTCCGCTGCCGACAGGCGGGCAGCGCCACCCGCGATCGTGGCGATACGGCGGATGATATCGCCGGGCAGACGGCTCCAGCCGCCCACGGCATCGCCCTGAATGTGGAAGGACAGCAGGCCTTCGGGCGGCGCGCCAAATTTGACGAAGCCCTGCGCCCGGCACGTCGCCCACTGCCCGCGCGTCACAGCACCGCTTTTAAGGGCCGCGAAATTCGCCGCATTGGCCGAAGGAGCGCCAAAGCGGTTCAGTCGCTCAAAGGCCACTTCAAACCCGTTGAGCGTCCCATAGCCGGACAGCTGATAGATATTGTCGACGGCATCGACCAAAGTGGCCGGGACGAAGCGCGGCGCGCCAAGCGCCAGCGTCTTGACCTGGCCCTCCAGATCAGTGCCGCCTTCCGCCGCGCCAGTGCCGGCATAGGTCGCCAGCATCGGCTGATCCAGCCAGCTATCATCCGCGCCAAAGCTGATCGACATGGCGCCGCCGTCGACAGAAGGCTGTTCCTTCACGCGCCCGTCGAATGTCAGCACGAAGCTTGAGAATGCGTCGCCCAGCTCGCCGCCCCAGATGCGGATACGCGCGTCATGGATAGCTAGGCGAGGAAGAGACGGGATCGCCTCGATATTCGCTTCCAGCGTGCCGGACGGCGACGTGATCGAGCCGCCGTCAAAGCTGCCGTCGAAGAAGTCATAGCGCAGCGTCGGCAGCTTCGCGATCACGGGCCACCAGGTCTGCCCGTCGAGATGGCACAGCCGGTCATCGTCATGGCTGGCCATGCGCACCGTGGTGGCGGAGGCGCCGTCATAGGCGTCAATCTGGATCAGCCACGCCTTCATGCGTTCAGTCCGATCAGGCTGGCGCGCCATTCGAAGCCGCCGGGTTTCGCCCAGACGGTGCCCAGATCGCCCACCAGCGGGCCGAACCAGATGCGGTTCTGTCGCTGCGCATCATCGTCGGGATCGGTGATCAGGGCGACAGGCTCGCTGATGCCGATTTCCTCGATCAGCGGATGCACGACGGCTTCGACCTCATCCTTGAAGACGGCGCCGAAGGTGACGGCGACAGACCGCAGCTTCACGCCGCGACGGCGCAACAGCACCCCGCGAACGGAAAAATCGACATTGCTCATGTCGCGGACACCAAAGGCGGCACCGAACTGGAAATTGCGCTGAAGCTGGATTTTGCGGCCCATGACCAGACGCGCGACCGTCGCGGCGGCATTGGCCAGCCCGGCGATAGTCAGGCGCCAATAGCGCGAAGCCGGCGGCGGCGATGCGGGCGCAAACCAGACCGATCGGCCACGGCCAGACACCGGCATGGCGCTGCCGGCCAGGAAGGGCAGGGCAGCGCCCGCCCATGATCCGGCCGGGAAGGTCGCGCCCTGCGCAGCCGTGGCCGCCTCCACCTTCAGCGTCCAGCTGGACTTGGCGCCGGTGCAGCCCAACAGCAGGATGCTGTCGATCGTGACATTGGCGCCCATGTCGATCGTCAGCGTCTGACTGGCGGCACCCGTGGCACTTTTCCACACGACGCCCATATGATCATTGCCGACATAGGCAGGGTCGCTACCGGCCGCCGTGGAGCTGGCGCTGGCAGACGAAAAGGCCAGCGGCTTCACGATCACTGCATTGCTCATCCGAAATATTCCACATTGGTTTGCTCGTCTTCCAGATCGACTTCGATCCGGCTGACCATCATGTCGGCGTCGACGCCCTGTTCAGTGTCGATCAGCCGATGCGTGGGGATTGCGCCGTCCACGATCAGCAGCATGTCATCGACCTTCACGGTGAAGCGGCGACGCACGGTGCCGATCAGCGCCCGGCGCTGGGCACCGGCCGCTTCTGCATCGGCCCGCAGATCGAAAAAGCCTTCGGCAGGCTGATCGCTGTTGTTCCGAGCGGAAGGAAAGCGCGTCTTGATTGCCGCATCTTCGTTGGACACGACGATCTGTGGCCGCAGGGCTGCGGCGATATCAGCGGGAAGGGCGGGCATCAGTAGTTCCGGGACGTGCCAGTGAAAGTGGAGCCATCGCTCGCACCCAAGGCCTTCAACAGCGCCTGACTGGCGGCCAGTTGCTGTTGCAGCAATATGACCATGTTGGACGTGTCTGCCGCCATTGTGGTGGTGCTGGTGGCCGTCGTCTTGGCCGCCGATGCGGTTTCCTTCGCCAGCTGGTCCGATGCGCCGGCAATGGAGCTGACATTCTCGATCGAGGATATTGCCGAACTGGTCGCCGCCTGAATGGCGTCAAAGGCATCGAAATATTTGGATGTCGACCCGTATAGCTGGCGCTCGATATCCAGCCAGGTCTGGGCCGCATCCAGATAGGCGCTCTGGTCGATCGACTGGCCTTTGCCAATCTTGTCGAGATAGACGGCCAATTCATCATAGGCCGCCTTTTCCTGATCGCGCAGCGACAACGGCGAAGACGATCCCGCATCCATCGCCTTCAGATAGTCCTTCAGGCTTTGGGCGGCGCTGGCGGTGCTGCTCTTCACCTCTTCCAGCTCCAGATTATAGAGCTGCTGCGCTTCTGCCATCTGCTCAGCGGTGGCAGCGCCTTCTTTCAACGCAGCCCAGGTGTCGTCCCATTTGTCGTTCAGCTGCTCGATCGCGTAGCCGACAGGGTCTAGACGCGCCTGCAACGCCTTGGGGATTGCCTCGATCGCGGCCGCTTTCTGGATCGCCTCAGACAGGTCGGCGCCCGAAGTCAGAAGGCGCTTGCTCGCCTCCGATATACCCATGATCGCGCCATCCGACACCGCGTCGGCAATGGCATAGGCAATGGCGCCTTCGACATCGTCGTCAAATTCGACTGCGCCATTCTTCGTCTTCAGCGACGATCCGGTCGGATTGACGCGATAGTCGCCGTCGCGGATGCCGATCGTGGTGCGGAAGCTTCCGACACTGCCGCCCAGCTGGTCGGCCAAATCCTTCAGGCCAGACAGCACACTGTCGGCCAGTCCGCTGGCAACGCCATATTGCTTCTTGTCTTTGCCGCCGATCGACACGTTGTCCAGGCCGGTGATGGTGGCACCTGCTGACCGACTAGGATTGATCAGGTTCGAAATGGGGCCGGTCAGCACGCCCAGCGGGCCACCCTTGAAACCGAAAATTTCACCGATCATGCTGTTGGCGGCGGATGCCATGGCCAGCGGACCCAGCACCGACGCTGCGCCGGCTGCGATCCCGCTCAGACCACTGGTCGCACCGAACTGCTTGGCCAGGCCGGCCGCCGCCGCAATCTGCCCCGCGTCTCCACCTTCGGCGGCCGCCTGCTCAGCGAGGCCGCTGGCGCGCCCGCCACCGTTGGTCAGCGCCGACAGGATGGCGCTTGCCGGTCCGCCAAAGCCCATGGTGCTGGTGGCCGTGTTCAGAGCCGTCAGAGGATCGAAGGGGCGACCGGAGAATTGCGCGATGGTCCATTGCGCCGCCAGCGTCGCCATGACCTCCATGCCTTCGCGTTTGAAATCCCGCCAGATATCGCTGCTATGGCCAGAGAACAGGTCATAATAGAGCCGCGACAAATCCTCGATCGACCGACGCTGACGTTCGTCTGCTTCCTCGCGCAGGCGGTCGATCTCTTCCTGTGCCTTGCGCTCATTCTCGACACGCGCCTTGGCTTCTGCGGCATCCGCATCCCGATCGACTTCGGCCGTGCGGATTTCCTTCAGCAGCTCATACTGCTCGCGCAGTGGCGCCACCTGCTCTTCGCGGATACCCAGCAGCTTCGCCGCCTCTGTATTCGTCGTGCCCTCCAGTCCGGGGAACTGGCGCTGGATTTCCAGCATCGCTTCCTGAAGGTCAGCCTGCCGATCGAGGCCACGCGCGCGCAGATCAGCCAGCTGCTGACTGTCGCGCTGACGCTCGATCGTCTCTTCCAGGCTTTCGCGAAGCCGCTGTTCGGCATCATTCTGCTTTTCCAGCTCGCGATCGGCGTCGGACTTGCCAGAGCTTGCCGCACGACTCGATCCGCCCCCGCTTGATTTTGCCGGTGTTTCAACAGAAGGCTTCGCGGTGGGTGTAGCAGCGAATTGAGGCTTGACGCGCATCCAAGCAAGTTCCTGCTGCGCTACCCGCATCAGCCGGAGCGCTTCCTGCTGGCGCTCTACCGCTTGGTTCCGAGCCTGTTGTCCAGCCCGGCTGTTGTCTCGCCGTGCGGCCAGACGTTCAACTTCGCTGTTTGCTTTTTGCAGATCAGCCGTGCGAGACTGAAGATATCGCACGGGATCGGCCGCAACTTCCTGCCGCGCGGGACTGGCGAAGAAGCCAGCGGCCCAACCTTCGTCACGCTTGATCCGCTCAACACCCTGCATCGTCTTGAAGAACCACGATGCCTTGTCCGCAGCCCAGCCCAACGCATTGGCCAAGCCCATGATTGCATCGGTATTTTCCAGAACCACCGTAGCCATTTTGGCCTCAAGCACTTGTCGGACCTGCGACAATTTTTGCGCTGTTACGTCTGCGTTCTGGATTGCGTCTTCCGAGATTACGACACCAAACTGGTGTGCAGCCTCCCGCAAACTATTTACGCGCGCCGCACCGGCAGAAAGGAGCGGATCGATTTGACGCCAGCTGTCGCCGAAAATCGCGGATTTCGCGCGCGCCCGTTCGATCGGGTCGGCAATGCCGTTCAGGCGCGCGATCAGTTCAGCCATCACGTCCGACGTATTTTTCGCAGATCCCGATGCAGTGGTCACGTCGATGCCAAGGTCCTTGAAGGCCTCGCCGGCATCTTTGCTACCGGACCTTGCGTCCGCGATCTTCATCAGCAGGTCGCCCATGCTGCCACTTAGATCGGCCTGAGTTACCCCGACCTGTTCCGCTGCGTATCGATATTCCTGTAGCGCATCGGTCGAAACGCCAAGTTGCTGGCTCTGCTGTTTTAAATCCTTCGCCTGATCCAGCGCCTGCTTGCCGATTGTAAACGCGGCTGTTGCAGCAGCGCCGGTCATCAATCCTGCCAGCCCCACGGAAAACCGCTGTCCAAAGCCGGCTGACGCACGTTCCCCAGCCGAAGCGGCTTCGCGTTCGAAATCTCCGAAAGCAGCCTTCGATCCGCGCGAAAATTCTTCCGCCCGAATTTTCAGGCGGGCAAGGATGTCGACCATGACGGCTCCAAAAAAAAGCCGCCCTGTCGGACGGCGTGAGAAAATCTAACCGATCGCTACCTAGACTCTGTATCGGCTCGGCGATAACGTTCGGCCCGTTTGAACGGGGGCTAAAATGCTGATTGCGATCCTTGCTGCATCTTTGAGTGTTCCAACAGCTCAGGAGCAAGCTTCTATAAAGAACGCATTTGAAGATGTATTATTGGATGCTGCTAGCGCCCGGTTTCGTTGGCCGAAGATGGCAAGTGAAGCCAGCTATTGTGGTTGGGTGAATGCTAAAAACGCGGTTGGAGCATTCACGGGATGGCAGCAATACTATCTGATATATAGCACGTCGAAAGAAAATAAATTGGTTGTGATCGGAACGCCAATTCTTTCGAATGATCCAAAAATGGGTAGCGTTGCATCAAAAATGTGCATTCGCGCAGGCTACAGTTCCGACCAAAAAATGTCAGAGCTTCCAGAAAGCTAGATCGCCGCATTGGCGGATTAGGCGCTGAACCTTCGCCCCACTGCCGTTGTGCGCTCGCGGTAATCCTTGGCGAGATAGGCCTCCGCCTGCCGCACGATCGGATCGACCGCCACCTTGTTGGCAAAGCGCTGGAACGGGATCAGCACGAAGATGGTGACCGACTGCACTCGCGCCGGGCTTCCGTCCCGATTGATATAGCGCTGATTGCGCAGCCGCTTTTTCGTCGGGACGCGGACGCCGATGCCATTGGCGCCGAACATCACATGTTCGGCCACCAGGCGCGACGGCTTGCCATCCTTGCCATGAACATATTCCAGACGGACGCCGTTGCGGCGCTCCCATTCGCCCGGCGTGATATTGCGGTTGCGCCCCAGCACGCCGGCTTCCGGCGTCGGGAGCGCCAGCCATTCGCCCGACGCCTTCTTGTTGATGCCGGGCTTGGTCCAATAGGCCATCGCACCGATGGAGCGCTTACCGCCGTTGACATAGACCTGACCTTCCGGCGCATAGGCCGGGCGGCCCTGCGCGGGATAGGCGTCGGATTTCCACGCGCGCCATAGGCGCCCCTTTACCGAACGCCTGGTCTGATCCTCCAGGCGGCGCTCCAGCCATTTCGTGCTGGCGTGGATGGATCGGGTGCCGGCCAGCAACATGGCGGTGATGATGGCATCACTGCGACGATCGAGGTCAGTCCGGTCGACGGATAGTTCAAGTGCCGGCATCGTCTTTCTCGCTCACCATCATTTCCAGCAGGTCAAAGGCGTCCATCAGCGCGGCAGGCTGCTGGCCATAGCCACCCGGCCCCGGCATTATCGGGGTGCCCCCGCCTAGGGCGCCGCCGCGCGCTCGACACCGCAACCACAGGTCGACGGTGAAGAGCGCCCAGGCGGGCAGGGTCAGGCGGGGGTTTTCTCCGTATCGCTCCCCGGCGATGATCCATCCGTCCCCGAAGGTTCGGCCGAAGGCGAAGTCTCTTGGTCGTCGCCGGACTTCAAGGGCGCATCGGAGTTTTTTCGGGCGCTAAGCCCATATTGCCGGTCATAGGCCTCCATGCCGGCGACGCGTAGCAGCAGCGGTTCGATCGTTGTCAGCGTCGCCGGGTCGATCTGCCCATTGATGCCCCGCACCGGTCGACCCTCGACATTCTCCCAATCCACGCAATAGCGGCAGAATGCGACCATGGGCAGGATCGCCCGGCGCCGTTCCTCACGCTCGACCAGCGCCCGATAGGCCGGGAAATGCTGGGCAATCGTCTGGGTCACCTGCTGCAACAGCTGGATTTCGGCGGGGTCGACCAGCTCGCCTTTCGCCGCCGTTTCGGCAAGTGCGATCAGGTGGGCGGTGTCTTCCCCGGCAAAGGCGCTGATACCGTCGATCAGGGCGCCATGCTTTTCCCATGGCCAGATTTCACCGGCATTATAGGCAGGGCCGGATAGCTCAGCCTCCATCAGCTGGCGTTCGATGATGTCGCCCGCGCGAATGTAAAAGGTCGGGGCGCCGGGCGTGCCCTCCAGCCATTTCGGCGTGAAGGGTTCAGCCGCAGATGTGGCGGTGGATGCGATGATGATCGACATGGGCCTTACCAGAAACAGAGGATCGAGTCGCCGTCGCGCGCCTGGGCGTCGCGACCGGGGCTGAGCAGGCGGAAGCGGGTATCTTCCGACCGCAGCGAACCGCGCGTGCCGCTGTCGGCCGCAACGGGCTGCGCCAGCGGCATCGTGATGGCCCAGCGGTTGTAGGCGCCGCCGATAGCGCGGATCAGCGCGGGATATTGGGACATCGCCGCAATATCCGCCTCGACATTGCGCGTGGCGACCAGCGTGGCGAGCGGATCGCACCGCAGTTCGGGCACGCGACGGCCGAGCTGCGAAGCGCCGAAACCATAGCTGGTGTTGGGGTCTTCCGGGTTTTCCTGCGTCGTATTCTCCGCGATCGACCAGGACGAAATAGGAAGCTGCTGACGATTGACCAGAAAAGCGGGATCGACGCCGCTGACACCCATCGCCAGGATCGGGCCGCTATGCAGGGGCACGGCAGCGTCCGGCATGGTCGCGTCGACCTTGCCGGCATAGATGCCGGTGATGCGGAAGGTGAAGAAGCCGGACTTGGCGGTATCGCCGCCCCAATCCGTCAGGCTCACGCGACAGGCGATATATTTGCGCAGGACGCCGTCTTCGTTGAGGTAGAGCGTGCCGCTGGGCTGGTCGGTCAGTCGCGCGGCCTGATCCTTGGGGCTGGTCCCGGCATAGGTCCAGTTGGGCAGGATTTCGGCCTGCGTCGCCGTGGTCAGCACCGGATTGAAGCTGTCAGCAAGGGTTGCCACCCGCGCCGCCGTATAGTCGGTGATGAAGGTGGTGCGCCCGGCGCCCGGCCCGCCCGACAGCTTGAGTGGCATCCCGCGATAGGCTTGGGCAGTGGCGGCGAAGGCGGCCGCAAGCGTCGCGGTCCCACCGGCCACGGCAGTGACGGCAGCAGCGGCGATGGCTGCGGTGAACAGGGCTTTCTTGCCGGCGGCAACCAGCAAGGCATGATGGGGCGGCTTCACGCTAGCGGAATAGGCCGCGTTAGCGCCCTTCATCTTGCAACGGAAGGTGATTTCGGCGGGCTGACCGATCACGGTCGGCGCACCCGCGACGAAGGAACCGGTCACTTCGCTGGAGTCTTCGGTGGTGAAGGGGCTATTGAACTGCTGGCCGGTTTCGAACGGGAAGGCATCGGCCGCCGTGGGAACGGCGTCGACACCTTCGGTGGTTTCGATCTTGAACATCGCCACCGCATTGTCGGGGCGGATTACGGGATCACCCATGTCTTGCTCCTTGGGTCGTTAAGGTTGCCCGCGCCGGGTGGCGAAGGTGATGGTGAAGTCTTGGCTGAAGGCGAGGCGGGCGGCGCTGGCCAGCGGCGCGACGGCCATGCGCAAATCGCCCTCCTGAATATCTTCGATCACGTCGACGGTCGGGATCAGGCCAATGATGGCACCGACCGTTGCCGCATGCAGGGTGTTGAGGGCCGTATGCATGGCGCTGCCGCCAGACCCTTCAACATAGCCTTCGATCGAAATTGCCATGCCATAGCGGGTCGCGCTGGCTTCGCCCTCCAGCTGGCCTTGGCCGTCGTCCATGATGTGCAGGGCCGGGAAGGACGCCGGATCGCTTGAAGGCATCCGCTCGATTTCGGCGGCGCCGGTGGGGCCTAGCGCTTCCTCGATCGCGGCAAAGATGGTTTCGCGAACGCTCATGCCTTTTCAACCGTCAGGTCAAAGGCACCGATGTCATCGCGGCGCGTGATGTCGATGACGGCCCAATTGGTGGTGGCGCCGGTCATGGGGTCGCTGTGCTGGATGGCGTTGCGCTTGGCAGGTGCCTGCGGCAGGTCGCTCTGCTGGACTTCGAACCATACGCGCCGGGCGGTGTTGCCGGCGCCCTGAAAGGCATCGGCGACAACATCATATTTGGTGCCGGTGATGGTCGCGCCATCCAGCCCGGCACCGGTGTAGATGATCGGATCGGCAAAGGCCGAATGCAGGTCGGCCGCCGCGTCCGAAAATTCGGTCATTTCGTGGCGACCGCGTCTTCGACGGCGCCACCGTTGGCGACCAGCGCCTTGGCCCGATCGATGTCGATCTGATCCTTGGCCTTGCCGACGCCGATGCTGACGCCAGCTTCGCGCCGGGTCGCACCATTGTCGAGTTCGGCGGTATGAAGCGTGATGCTCTTCATGGAAAATGCCCTTCAAATAAGAAGGGCGCCGGTGGTCGTAGCCACCAGCGCCCGCGCTGACATCGTGCCTAGTGGCGCGATCAGTCCTTTTTTTCCGGTGGGGGCGGGGTGTCCGGCTTGTCCGGCCCCACCGATCCCTGCCTTTCGGCGATCTTGATCTGTTCGGACGCAACGTCCTTCACTTCTTCGCCCAGGTCGAAATGCTTGCCATCGATCCCGACGGGACGCTGAGCATATAGCTTTTTCACGGTCATGATGCTGTTTCCCTACGGGCCGGACGGGATGCCCGGCCCTCGCTGGAGGATGGATTAGTCGGTCAGGGCATCGCCCATGACGGCGAAGCTCTCCGCATGGCGGACGGCAATGTCGGCCGACTGGAAGGCTTCGATGCGAACCGAACCGGTGCCCGACAGAATGTAGGGGTTCACCAGCACGTCCAGGCCGCCCCACATGCCGATCAGCATGTCGGCCCAATTGCCGTAGATGATCGGCGAGCAATTGGTGGAAGTGCCCTTGGTCAGGTTCGACGGAACCTGATTGGAGACGGCGGCGCGATAGCCGTTCATCTCGTTGCCGCGTTCCCAGACCGGATCGCCATTGGTGCCGGCGAACTTCTGGGTCAGCTTCAGCTTGCCGCGAACCTTGGTGTTGGTCAGGTAGCCGAGGCTGCCAAGCTCGGCATTGGCATTGGCGACCGCCGTTTCCAGCTTGACGACATGCTCCCAGGTCGGCGCCGCACCATTGGCGCCACCGATGACGGATCCGATGCCGGTGGTGTTGAGCAGGCCGCGCGGCTGATTGGCCGATCCCGAACCATTCACGCCGGCTAGGTCAAGGGCGAGCGCGATCGAGAGCGCCAAATCCTGACGCACGAAGGACTCCACGTCGATCGACGACTGCATGAGCAGCTGGCGGGTCATGTCAGTGAAGGCCGCGACGGTTTTCGGCGACAGAGCCACCTGATCAAAGGCCTGCTGGCTTTCGGTCGGCGATGCACCTTCGCCGACCCAGTAGGCGGTGGCGCCGCCGGTCTGGCGCGGAATGGCCAGATTGCCGTTCAGGTCGCCCAGGATGCGGACGCCAAGGCCAGTCAGCGCCATCGCATTGCGCAGCAGTTCGATGAAGCTGCCCGCCAGCAGTTCGGTCGCGACAGTGTGGCCGCCGGCAGTGGCGGTGGTCACATTCAGGTCGCGGGCCTCGCCGTTGATGTCGGCGCGCAGAACGTCCAGCGGGATGCGCAGCGCCCCGGCCTTCGCCGAAGCATGGCCACGCTGCAAAGCGGCGGCCGAACATTCCAGTTCGAAACCAGCGGCCCGCTGAGCCTGCGCGTCGGTGGGGTTCGCCAAAGCGTTCATCAGGCGCACGAAGCTGAAGCTGCGCACGTCATTCTCGCCCATGCCGATCAGCGGCGTTTCGGCGGTACGGATCGGGGTCGCGTTGCCCGCCTGCGCTTCGAAATCGCGGATGAACTGGTCGATCGAACGGCCGTCATTGACCGCAGCTTCGCCCAGCTCGCGGCAGTTGAGCCGCGCAGCCATGGCACGGATATGGTTGGAGCGGTCGCGTTCGGCGGCGGCGATTGCCGCGATGTCCACCGTCTGGGCGCTCGACGCGCTGGTGGATGCGGCCGTAGCCGAGCGATGTTCGGTGACTGCCGAGGCAGCGGGTGCAGCAGCGACGGCGGCAGGCGCAGCAGCACCACCGCCCGCATTACGGGTGCCAAAATTCATGTCGTCATCTTCCTCTTGAACAAGGGAACGTGGATCAAAAGCGGGCGGCTCGCCTTCGCGGCCGACGCCAACGGTTGTGTCAGCAGGGATCGAAACCAGACTGATTTCGTATGGCTCCCAATCGGTTACCCGGTAGGTCGCATTGTCGCCGTCACGCTGCGCCAACACCATTTCGACGATGCGATAACCCACACTGACCAGTTTGCGGATGCCGTCTTGGACATCCTGAAAGACCTCCTGCGCGCGGGCCGATCGTCCAAACCGGACAGTCGCGCGGCCTTTCCTGCCTGAAATCCAGGCACGTTCCACAACACCCACCTGATCGCGGCTATTGTGGTCCATCAGGAGCGCGCCGCCACCGTTCAGCCGGCCAAGGCGGATTGCGGTATCGGCGTGATCCAGAATTTCGGTGCCCCACCAGCGCTCATATGGCTCTTCGCTGGAGAAGCTCAGTTCGACGGTGCGGGCCTCCACGTCGATCGCTTCGGCCCGCAGGGTGAATTGCATATCCCGACGCAACGTCTGGTCGGGTTCGCTGTCCCGCATCTGCGGGCCAGCCATCATCGTTCCCGCCAGCAGGGCGAGGGCAACTTTACTCATGACTGTCTCCTGAAATCAGGCGGCGGCGGATGCCGTGCCCGCATTGCTGTTGCCGCCGCCGCCAGCATGTGGCGTCGCCATGCCCCGTTCCTTTTCGCTGTCCAGTTCGGCCCAGACCTCATCCGGGTCGCGGCCGCGCTCGCGGATGATTTCCGCCCGGCTGCGCACCTCCAGCGCGACCGCCTCGCGATCGGCAGCAGCGTCATTCTTGGGATCGACCCAATCCCAACGGCGGCCGAAAAACACCGGCGCGTTGAACTTGTCGAACTTGCTGTAGGGCAGGGCCTTCAGGTCCGGATCATAGATCATCGAAAGACCCAGCCAGCGGCCGAAAATGACCTCCTTCGCTTCCGCATAGAAGCCCTGAAGCATCTTCCACATGTCGCGCTCATCCAGCGTCCCGGCGCGAATGGAACTGAAATTCACCTGTGTCAGATCGCCGGTCAGGCTGTGATTGGCGACCAGCAGGCCGGTCGACAGCCGCCGCAGAACATTGCGGGTGAAGGGATCATAGACCTCATTGGGATAGGTCGGGTCATATTCCTTCAGCTCATAGCCGTCTGGGATGACATCGAACGTCCCCGGTTCGGCCGCCGTAACGAAGTCCTGCTGATCGGTGTAGCCGTCGCCATCGTCTTCGCCCTCGCGCTGCATCGGGGGGCCGGCCTCAGGGTCTTTCTGCTGGAAAAAGCCCATCTTGGCGGCGCCAACATTCGCCGCGACCAGCGCCGCTTCGTCGAACTGGTCCAGATGCTTGGCATCGCGCAAGGCTACATAGGCCCACGGGATGCCGCGCCACTGGTCGATTTCCTCCGCGACGAACAGATGCATGATTTCGTTAGCGCTGACGCGCTCATAGCGCTGGCTGGCGGTGCCATGCATGTCCGCGCTGCCGCTCATGATCCGCAGATGATAGGCGACAGGCTTCATCCAGGCGTCGAACTCCACGCCCATGCGGATGCGGTGCCCGTTCGCTAGGTCCATATTATGGCCTTCGTCGAGCAGATGGCCGGACAGCAGCTGAAGCTGGAAGCGGTGCAGGCCACGGTCGCGACCTTCCACCATGCGGATCAGCACTTCACCATCCCGCGCGATCATGGTGATGGCCAAGGCGTCGAACTGCGTTTCGCTCAGCCGGCCGGTCACATCGAAATTGCCGCGCTTGCCCCACTTCTTATAGGCGCGGGCAATGCGCTTGCTGTCCTGCTGGTCCGGCGTCCCATCGGGGCGGCGGCAGTCGACTTTCAGCGTGAAACCCGCCGGGCCGATGATATGGGTGCGGACCAGCGATAGAAACTTGCGGCCATATTCATTGTTTCGGCCAAAATCGCGGCTACGCGCCCGCATCGGACGCAAATGGTTCAGCAGGGCCATGTTCACCGTTTCGTCGGTGGTGGTCCATTTGCTGGTCAGGCGATCGGTCACACCGGCCTGAAATCCACGTCGCGCATATCCACCGCGCGCAATCCGCTGGCGACGGGGCATGGCCGGGGCCGTATCCTGCGGCGCCGTGTCGCGCCCGATCTGAAGGCCGAAAATGCGCATTACAGGCTCACCAATATGCGGGCTGGGCCGCCGCGCCCGCGCTTGCGCTCTTCGGCGGCGACCAGCCCAGCATAGGTTTTCCGCATTTTCACCAGCTCATCATGGCTGATGCGCTTGATCTGGCGCCCGTCAGCCAGCGTGGTTTCCATATCCGTCTTCGATGCCCGGCCCTCAATCACGGCTTCCAGGGCATCGAGCGTCTTGCGCGCATGGCTGCGCGTGTCTGCTGCCGATGCCGGGTCCGGCAGAACGCGCATGCTGCCATTTTCAGCAGTGAAGCGGCCGTCCTCGCTCTCGACCTTTACCGACCAGCGCCAATCACCAGCGGGCCAATCGGCGGTCACCGATCCGGTAGCATATAGCAGCCATCCCCCGCTGCTCGCTTCCCCGTCGATCGTGACCGCCGACCCGCCACGTTCCGGCACAAAGATGAACGTGGCGCTATACCCATCGGACGCCGGATAGGTGGCGCCCAGATCGGCGCGGACCACGCGCAGGCTGTCGCCCGCCACTATGCTCGACGGCATCGCGGGCAGGGCGTCGGTCAGACGATTGATCATGGTCTAGCGGCTTCCTAGTCGGTTCATCCAGCCACCCGATCGGCGTGGAGCCGGGCGGCTCCGCGCTGGTTTTGGCGGCGGCGGTGGTGCGTTGACCGCCACCGGCTCCATCGTCGGGGCCGGTGTCGGGTCGTTGGCGGCAGGCGCAGGCAGGACGATGACGCCCTGCGCGGGCCAGATGATGCGGAAATCCTTTGGCACCCACCGCATATCGTTACGGCTTTGTGCAAAAGGCGGTTTCAGGATCGCGGCTTCGGCATAGACAAGGATATCCAGCGTCTCATTGCGAGCGCGCAGCTTCTCCCATTTGCCCTTCTTCAGCTCTTCGGCCGTGATTTCGTCCAGATGCTCATCGGTCAGGCCGAATATGCGCTGGTCAGTCCCGTCGACAAACTCGCCGCCGGGAAGATGGATATAGCCAGGCCCCGGCTTCTGCCGCCGCAATTTCGCGTCGATGATGTTCTTGATCTTGTGGACGTTGGGCAACCAGAGCCGGGCGCTATTGCGTTTGGCACCGCCCTTGACCTTCTGGTCGGCAAATTCGCCGGGCGGCATCAGCTTCTTGCCGTCGCGGTTGGAACCGCCCTTCACCAGCGTGATCCGCGACGGGTGGACGCCCAGCGCGCGGGCCGCATTCCAGAACCATTTCGCTCCCGCCGTAGCCTGGTCCCCCTTCTTGTCCGAACCGCCGGTATCGACGGTGACCGACAGGATCGGCGCGTGACCCACGACGGCACCACCTTCATCGACCATCGGATATTTCCGGTCGAACAGCGGCAGCAGCACTTTCCAATGCTCGGTATGGATGAACGGCGAAACTTGCGTCAGCCCGTCGTCCATCACGTCGATCGCAAAGCGGTCTATCAACCAGCGCTCACCATCGCGGCCATAGCCGACCACCCCGCATTCGAAGCGATCATGCTGAACGTCGATAATCAGGTTCAGCACTGTTGGGCCGCGCGGGACTGTCCCCAGGCGCCAGCCCATCGTCAAACGCTTGCGCAGATCGGCGGACGCTATCGGCTTTTCGCCGCTCGCCTGCGACCGGTAATTTTTGCCGCCTTTGGTATTGTAGAACGTCCGCAGATCGCTTTCGTCCTGCCGCAGCTCCCACGCCAGCATCGCTTCCCGCCACAGTCGCGCTAGCTTGGGCCAGCTGGTCAGAGCCATCAGCCCGTCGACGCGGAAGGAACGGCGCCGCTTGCTCGCGGTCGGGTTCGCGGCCACAAATCCTCTGCCCGGCAGATCGGCCAGACTGTCCAGCACAGCGCGGCGATCGTTCGGCTGCAACACGCACCCATTGGCACATGTCACCCATGCGCTGGCCTCCGCATCATCGGCCGATCCCTTCCGATCGAAATGCAGATCGGTCAGGATGTCGATTTCCCAGCGGTCGCCGCAGGACGGGCAGACGGGCTGCAATCGTTCGTCGGTCCCGCCCTCGACAAAGGCCTCTACGCCGCCGCCATCTTCACGCGCGGGCGAAGACGAGACGAACTTCTTGTCGCGGCCTTCGTGCGATGTATTGCGGCCCTCCAGCAGGGCGATGCCACTGCCCTGACCGCCCTTGTCCTTCGACGCGCCAATATCTTCGTCATACTGGTCATAATCGTCCAGCCAGCCATAGCGCACCGGCCGCTGGGTGAATTGCGACGGCACCGGCCAGACCGCCGCCATCGTCATGCCCTGAAACAGTTTCAGGTGGATCGCATTGGCATCGGGCGAAGGTTTCAGCTTGCGCTTTACCGAAGGCGTCTCATCGATCATTGGCGCCAGGCGCGTCTTCGAAAAGATGCCGGCCATGTTCTGGTCGGGCTGACAGACCAGACTATCAGACGGGTCTGTGTCCACGATCCAGCCCAGCCAGGCCAAACCGATTTCCGTGCCGCCGCACTGGCTGGGCTTGATCATGCCCACTTCCGCGACTTCCGGGTCGGAAAGGGCATCCATGATTTCCGTCTGCCATGGCAGGGTCGACGGATCATAAGCCCGATTGTCGATGGCCCACAGGCTGACGCTAGTTTTCAGCTTCGGTCGGACGTTGTGCGCCTGCCGACGAAGGACATCAGCGCCCGTCGTGGGCGGGGGAAGCTTCCATCGTGGAGCCGGTATCGCCGCTATCATCGACAATATCCTTGCCCCAATGCTCCATTTGGTCGGCGAACCACGATTGGTCCGCCGCGCGTAGTGTCTCGATCGCGGTCAGCTGCTCGCGCGTCAGGTCGATCTTCTTGGCAAGCCGTGCCGTGAAGGTGGCGGCGCGCTGCGCATAGCGGGCGAGGATGTCGCCAAAGGCGGCTTCGACCAACGCCACCGACACCAGTTCGCGGCGCAGCTGGCCCAGCTTCGTCGCGGCAATCTCTTCATCGATCAGCGCCTTGCGGTCGGCAATCGATAGGGTCGGGCCGGACGGCGGCGCCAGGCCAAGGTCCATGGCCATCTGGCCAAGAATTTCGCTCTTCTGCCTTTCGGCTTCGACCTTATCATTTTCCTTGGCGCGCCATGCGGCGATGGCCCCGGCAATGTCGATTTCATAGGCATCGCCATTGGAGCCGCGCTTTTTCAGCCAGTCGCAGTCGCGCTGATCTTTCAGCCACTTGCGCAGCGTCGGTTCGGAAGCGAGGCCAGTGGCCACCAGATCGGCGAGGTTCCCCAGCATCAGCGACCGAAACCCAAAGAAAAACAAAAGCTTGTCAAAAAATTCTGCGCGCTGGCAGACCGAACGCCTTCGGCCCCCGTATAGGCTCGCGAGCCGGGGAGGACCCAAAGGGGGGTGGGCGCAATATTCTGTCGCGCCGCGCCCGCCCGCGCAATTTCATTGCTGGCACTTGCGACGCGGTCGCAGCCCCGGCGCGGTCCATCCCCTATCGCGACGCGGTCGCAAATGACGACGCCCCGCGCTGCATGGGCAGGGCGAGGCGTCATCAGGTTGGAGAGGTCCACGCCCGCGCCGCGCCCATAGGCCCGCCACCAGCGTATCAACTGGATAGCTGATTTGGACGCAGAGACGAACAAACAATATTTCGATGCCATCACATTCTACCCCTTGCACCGTCTCTATGCGCGGATTTCTGCGGCGTTCAGCGCAACGCAGATCGCATTGACTGCGCGCCCGTAGCGCATCCGCAGGCCATCAGCGCCGCGCCGCATCCGCATCGGCCGAAGAAGCGACCGCCACGGCACCCGCTTGCGGCCTGCGGCCAAGGCGGTGACAGCCAGGACGACAAGCCGGCGGTCCCGCTCAGGCGCATGGCGTAGCCATGCAGTCGCTTCATCACGGCGGCGCATTTGCTCGCGAGAGAGAGGCAGCTTCGGCATCGGCGCATCCGCCCACCGATCGCTATCCCAATCCCAGCTGTCGTCGGTGGCGATCAGGTGCCACGGCCCATCACTGGCGAACGGCCACCAGCCCCCGCTGACGTGCCACCACAGCCGCATCGCTTCGACCAAGCGCTCTTCAACCAGCGCGAAGCTGTAGAAGTTGGGTTGTCCCCCCATATCAATTTGATGAACCATATCTTGTATCCTTGGAGAGTACGGATAGACGGATAGTTACAACCTGATGTGCCGTGCGCACCCACGCACCCGCACATAGATCGGGACCGGATCAAACCCGCCGGACCCGCCGTAACTATCCGTAACCCGCATAAAACCGTGGCTTTTACTAACGGAGGGTTTGCCACCAACCCGCCGTATGCGACCGGCTAACCCGCCGTGTGACCGCCTTGATGCAACCGCCGCCGCGCCTCGCGCACCCCCTGACAGGCCGGATCAAAGCCGCCGGGCCTGCGCATACGGACGGTTTGGACCAACCCGCCGTAACCCGCCGTCACTACATCTAGTAGGCAGCAATTCGGGTGGGCGCTGGCCATCACGCGTCATCCCCGTCAAAGGGCGGCACGCAATCGTCGGCCGTCACGTCACCTACGGCGGGTTCGGCGCTGGCTTCCCCCACAGGGGGCAAAGACCCAGCGGCTGCGGGCGGGGCTGAACGATGGCCATAGTGCGGCTGCTCGCGCAGGCGGATACCTTTGCGCCACCGGGTGCCACGTCCGTCCTTATAGACGCCATGATGCTTGTCGCGCAGGGCACGGCCGAAGGCGGTGGGGTTCAGGACATGCTCAATGCCTGCATCCTCGCACCACTGCTTGAAATGGTCATGCAGCCGCTTTGCTGGCTCCATCGCAGCTTTGTCGGACGTGTCACACCATTCGGCCATCCAGTCCAACAGCGGCGAAGAGTCAGCCCAGAAATCGGCCAGGGCATCGCTCATGGCGCTGGGCTGCGGGATGCTGCGCGTGGTCAGCCATTCCAAGGCGCCATCGATCAACCAATTGAGGATGCCTGACTTTTCCTCTTTCAATCTCCGCAGCACTTCGTCGGGCTGCATGGCGCCCGCTGGCGTCTCATCCAGCGACACCGACCACATGAACAGCTTGAACCGGCGCCGGAAGCCCTTGTCGTCGCTGGGCGCGCGCGGGATGATGTTGCATTCGATGAACAGCTTGAAGCGCGGTTTGAAGGTGATTTCCGTCCGCTCATTCGCCCCGCGCGCGGTGACGAAGCTACCGGTGATTTGCTTGATCGTCTCGCCGTCCCAAACCGATGATTTCTTAGGCTCGTCGCTGGTAACAAAGCGGATATCACCGCGCAGGCGCACAAGGTCCGACCGATGCTCAGCGCCGCCGCCGTCCCGGCCTTGCAGGAAAGTCTTGATCCCTGCATGCCGGTAATAGTCGCCATGCAGATCGGCCAGGGCCATATGCGTCATGGACTTGCCGTCGCCGCCCTTGCCCTGATGGACATAGAAGGACTGGTCAGAGCTAAGGCCGGTCAGCGAATAGCCATAGAGCGGCTTGAACGCGGCCAGCTGCTCGGGATCAGGCGTCAGCATTTCCAGACGCTCAGTCCAGAAGGTGGCGGTCGCCTTCGGATCATAAATGACGTTGGCGACCTGCATCAGCATGTCGTTGGGATCATGGGGGTGCGCTTTGACCGTCCACTTCTTGTCCACCTCGACAAATCGCAGCGTGCAGTTGAGCGTGTTGTAGATCAGCTCATCCGTGTCGAAGTCCGCCAGCATCGCGGTCAGGAAGGATCGCGCCTGCTTGAGCATGCCCGATGTCATGCCGGCGCTGCCCGATCGGACGGCGTGACCACGGAGGGTTTCGACCCGTTTCTGAGCAAGCTCAGGCGTACACCAGGCGCCGACGCGCTCGCGTAGGGCTATCGCATTCTCCGCGATTTCGCCCAAAGCCGTCGCTTCCGCGTCGATATGCTCGATAACCTTGTGAGCGATCTTCTGCGCCTCGATCGCGCCACGCTCCAGCGACCAGCGGGTGCCATCATAATGGGCAAAGGCCTGCAAATCCTCGATCCACAGCAGGCGGCCTGCGGCAACGGCAACAATGCGCTTGCCGTTGCCGAAATCGGACGTGTCGAGCCACGCGGTAACCAGCGGGTCGGCCACGGTAATGGGAATGATGGTCTTCTTGGTCATGAGGAACGCGCCGCCTTCGCTGCCTGCGCCATCGCAAGCGCCGACCGCATGGTCTGGCGCCGCTTGGTCAGCTTCTTTTCTGCCTGATCTTCAGGGGCGAAGATGGCGAGCAACGCGCGGTCGCGCGCACTGTCCATCATTTCATCCAGCTTGACCGCGCCCCCATCGGCCACGCTGCGGTACAGGTCGAAAATCGCTTCCGCCTCATCCACCTTTTCCCGGCCATGCTTGTCGACCTTGCATAGCCAGCTGATGACTTCGCGGATCTTCGTCCCGTCGAAGCCGGCAACCTTCCCCTCTTTGCAAACCTCGCTCAGATCGGCCTGCAAATCCTTGATTTCGTCCTGAATGGCCTTGCCACGACGGATGAGGCCCAGCAGCAATGTCTTGCTCTGGCCTTCGCCAAGGTCGCTCATATCCTTCCTTCCCTAGCAGCATCATTGAAATCTTGACCCATGGGCGGCCGCACGGCGCGCGCATCGGCGCCGATCGCGCGCCAGGCGCGCACGAACAGCGTCCCGCACAATTCCGATCGCTCGCCGCTGGTCAGCTCGCGATGCACGATCGGCCCATTCTTCTTTTCGATCAGCTTTTCGCCGACATGGGCGCCCGTCGCCCGGTCTATGGGACCGCGCAGGGGCGCCATGTCGGCGTCGATCAATCCGGTGACACGCCCGCGATGGGCGAAGCGCAGCGGTGGCCGCTCGATGCTGGGGCGCGGATCGAACAAGGGGATTGCACCGCGAATGCGTGGCTCAGGCCCTTGCAGATTGCCAAGGCTCAGCGCCGCCAGACCCCAATCGTCGTCGGTGGCGCCACAAATGGCCATGCCCGACAGCACAGTCTCATTGCCTTCGCCGACATACAGACCGACCTGTGAGGGCAGGCCATAATCAGCGCCAGGCAACCAGACGCCGCCATGGCCGACCGGCCCCAGCATCTTGCGGGCGGGATATTTCGAACCGTCGCGGCGCTCGCGCACCATCTTGTCGCGCAAATCGGGCCGCAGCCAGGTGACATGGACGCCGATCGGCGCCCAATCATCCAGATCATGTTCGGGACCGGGGCCAAGCCCAGATGCCGGCAGGCCGCGCACCAGCGCCACGATTGCGGGCGCCTGCGGCACACTGTCGGGGCCGCGATCCACGCGCCAGGGCACGATCGGCCCCAGCCCGACAAAGCGAAAATCACACAGGCGTCGGTCAGTCAGGATCGACGCCGGCACCCCGCGCGCGATCAGATAGGTGCGCACCGCATCGGGATCATAGCGGCCGATCTTCCAAAGGTGCCGGCCCAGCGCGATGGACTCGATCACTTCAACCTCGCGCGTCGGGACACTCTGCTTTTCGCGACGGCGGGGCGCGGCCTCCAGATCGGCGGTATGGCCACACTCCAGACGGGCAAGGGCTTCGGCAAAGGTCAGGCTGTAATGATCCTGCACGAACTTGATCGCGTCGCCCGACCAGCCACAGCCCCAGCACTTGGCGCGCCAGCCATCGACATCGACCGCGAAGCTATCGGATTTCGATCCGTGAAAGGGGCATTTGCCGCGCGGCTTGTTACCCTTGCCCAACTTGACGGCGGCACCGATGACCGTGGCGATACTCACCCGCGCCCGCAGACGCGCAACGCGATCAGCAATGGGGGAGGGCAGAGACAAGGCGAGTGTTCCCGGAAATCAGGCAAAGGTTACAAATTGCGGGGAAATGGGCCTTTTCCTGCCGTGCCCAGGGCAACATGATTTTAGGCTTCGGTCAGGGCACTTTCGCCCCACCACGCCTCGATCTGGCGACCGTCGCCGCCGCGATAGCGGATATAATAGGACGGTTCGGACGCCTCATATTCCGCGCGGCCCACCACATGGCCTTCTTCGTCGCTCGTTTTCAGGCGAACATGCTGGCCCAGCTTGAATTTCAGATCGTCCATGATTGTACCTCTCTATCTAGAAAATCGCCGCCTCTCCGACTGGTCACGCCTGTATCGAGCCGCTGACGTTTGCGGCCACGGCGGGGCCTGCAAGCCCCGTCGATCCTGTCAGGCACCTCGCCAAAATGCCGGCGTCACCACCCGCGAGGTCAGCGCGCTCGCGCTATGGTCAGCGCAATTGACGGTGCCACACCGGGGGCAGGGGATGCGCACCACGCGCAGCGGTTCGGCGTCGATCTTCGGCACCGGCAGGCGGCCGAAGGCCTGTTTGGTCAGGATACCCATCATTCGCTTCCTTCCCCGGCAATGGCGCCGATTTCCTTGAGCAACTGGCTGGCCCGCGCGCTGTCGGCGCTGCGGGAACCGCGCGTGGTGCAATCCATGATGATCCGGGCCAGCGCCTCGATCCGGCGCGCGCGGCGATAGAGCTCACCGGGTGTCAGGCTGGTCGCCATGTCGGTCCCGTCCCGCTCCACCGCCGCGCCGCCTCAGTGTTTGGCGGGCGCGGCTGCCACAGGGCTGGGCGCCGCGCCCGTTCCGTCGTGCGACCCGAAGGCGACGGATTTGAAAGGGGTAAGGGCGGCGGTCACAGCATCGCCCTTTGTGTCTGCTTGCCGGTGGCCAGGATGGTCACCACCCGCCGCTCCAGCGGCGAAGGCTCTTCCACGCTGATCTTGCCCAGCTGCACTAGGCGGCGGACGCGATAGGACGCCGCTTCCTTGCCATTCAGGCCGACCCGTTTGGCCAGTTCCTCATTGGTGGGGCAGGGCAGGCCGCGCGCTGCCGCCTGTTGCAGGATGCGCAGCACCGCCCGCGTCGTCATCGCGCCGTCATTGGCCGCCAGCTGGAACCGGCCACGCTGCGGCACCTGTCGGGCGCGAAGCTGCGACGGGCGCGGATCGGGCAGGCGCTGCGCGATGAAGCGCAACCGGCCATCGACCCGCTTGCTGGTCATCGCGACCAGTCCCGCATCGTGCAGCCCACGCACCGTGGCGCCGATCGCGTCGCCGGGGCGGACGCCTTCGGCATAGACCACGTCTTCACCCGGCTGCGCGCGTTCGGCCCAGCTGCGAAATTGTTCCGGCTTCATGAACGTCATTCCCCCGCCACCGCGCGCAGCCGGGCCAAAATGGCGACCGCCACGCTGACCAGCTGTTCCGCATCCTCGATCATGCCCAGCCGCTGCACATCGTGGGCGCACACCATGCGGTCGCCCATCGCCGTGCAGATTTTGCGGGTGATATCCGCCCCTTCGGTCGACAGGATGCCGATCTGGGCCAGCCAATCCATCGCCTCGCCTTCCGGCGCGGGCAGGCGGAACAGCTCGAAACCCTGCATCTTCGCCAGCGCGCGGGTGATATGCGGCCAGCCATCCTGACCGGCGGACATATTCTCCACCACCGGCACCAGGCGCAGCGGAATGAACTCAGCGACTTCGCTATTGCCCCACTGCGCAACCGTGGACTGGCTGCGCTCCAGCATGCGGCTGACATAGACCTGCCGTCCGGCTGCATGCACTGCATCTGCCGTGGCCTCGCTGATCGCGATATCTGCCGGCCCCAGATTTTCCGCCCCCCGCGCCATATCAGGCGGCCTGCCCGATATCTTTGGGCGCGCTATGGGGTGACGCCCCGTCGCTCGCGCAATATCCATCCATAAAGTCGAGGATGCGACGGCCAGTGCGAAGCGTGATCGAGCGACCGTCTCGGATCGATTTGATCAAGCCACCTTCGCCGGTGGCGTCGAGGCCCAGGCGTGTCGGCGACATGCCAGTGGCGTCGAGGAATGCCTCAATCTGCTCTAGCAGCTCTTCGTCGGTGGGGATCGTCATGATGCGACTGGATAATGAGATTTATCTCAGCAAGCAATCCCTAAAATCAGTTTTATCTCATGGTGATGTCTCATTGCTGGCTTGCGATATACCACTTTCTATGAACAAGCCCTCTGGCCGCCAATATTATGATGCTTTGATGCAGCTCATGCCTCCCAACTTGACGGAGGCTGGCTGGGCGCGCGCCGCTAAGGTCAACAGCAGCCTTTTCCAAGATATGAAGGCGAAGGGTACGCGGCCTCGCATCGATACGATCGAAAAACTGTTGGCCGCAATTCGCGTTAGCATGTCGGAATTTCATGGCCTGCTTGGCGCGCAATCTGATGAGCTGCCTGCCGCAAATGTAGTTCACGCGCCTAACAGCCACTATCGCCATCGCAGCAATCCCATGGATGTTCCCGTATGGGGCACGGCGGAAGGCGCTGATTTTACGCCCGATCTTGACGCGCCTGGAACGTGCGTGGAAACTACGACCCTTATGCCTGGGGATGTCATCGACCATATCCGCCGACCGATCGGCATTGCGGAAAAGCGTACGATCTACGCGCTGTTTGTGGTCGGAACGTCTATGGAGCCGCGCTATTTCGACGGCGAGCCGATTTTTGTCGACCCTACCAGAACCCCAGCGATCGGCGATCATGTTGTGTTGCAATTGACCGCGCCAGATGGTGATGGCGGCGAGCATGTCGTGCGCGCCATGGTGAAGCGATTGGAGCGGCGGACCGCGGAGTTCTACTATCTGCGCCAATACACCCCTGACATTACCTTCAAGGTCGCCAAGGCGAACGTCGCGGAAATTCATCGGGTTATCCCGCCTGCGGAACTGCATGGCATCTGATCAATGAGACAAATCTCATTATCTCATTGACAATGAGATTTGTCTCATAATATTCCCCTCCCGTTCACTCAACGGGAGGCAATCATGCTTCATGCGCCTATCGAGTTTCCGTTTCCCGGCAGCGTCGTGCTGTCGAAGGGCCTGCGCTGGACGATCCGCCAGCTGTTCGACAATGGCGCCACCGCGCTGATCGTCCGCGAAGGGGCGGGCGCACAGGGCCGCCGCCGCGAGGCCGTGGCCGATCTGGTCGACGCCAACATTGTCGACAGTGACGGCATTCACGCCGTCAAGGGCATCGGCCGTGACACCAAGCGCCTTGCCCTCCATGTCGCCCGCCATCTGCGCGACAGCAACGAAGTCGTGCTGCGCGATCTGGGCCACCATCTAGCCGCCGCCCACGCTGCCGGCAATGTGCCCCGCATCCGCGACAATTATCACCTGGTCGAGATCATGCGCGGTTTGGGCTGGCACAAGGCTGGCTGGGCCGGCACCGGCCCGACCCTCAGCCCGGTCTATCGCCGCACGGCGAAGGCGGTGGCGGCATGATCACGATAATTCATGGCCCCATGCGCAGCGGCAAGACCTTCCACAAGGCTGCCTTTGCGCGCGCCTACGGCGCCACCCACGTCGTGGATTGCTGGGATGCCAGGCAGCACGAAATTCCGGCCGACAACCGGCTAGTGCTGACCACCAGCGATCTACGCGACATCGACCGCGCCATTCGTCTCGACTGGCCAGAGGCCGAAGTCCGGGTCGTCGACATCAAGAGCGCGCGGCTTGCGATTGGCGAGGCGTCGCATGCGCCGGCATGGCACCCCGAACAAAAGGCGGTGCAATGATGGCCGCTACCCACACTCCAGGACCGTGGATGCAGACCTGCGCAGGCGACTGGAAAGCCGTAAACGACTATCGCGCCAGCGTGACATGGACCGGGATCATCGGTGCGGATGGGGCGGTCGTTGCGCTCCCGGTTTCCGATCGGCCCGCGCTCAGCGACCCCATCTTCGACGCCAACGCCCGCCTGATCGCCGCTGCGCCGGAACTGCTTGCCGCGCTGAAGGGCGCGCTAGGCGCGCTTGAGCAGGACGTCGATACGGGGGCGGACTATAACGACGCCGATTGGATCGGCATCGCACAGCAGCGTCTGGAGGCCGCCAAGGCCGCCATCGCTAAAGCCGAAGGCGCCGCCTGACATGGCCCGCCGCACCCTTGCAGATCGCCGCCCGGCGACCCGCTACCGCCCGCCCTGGCGCAAGCCGGTGCCCGGCCCGGCCCACACCGTGAAGAAGCTGGGCGATGTCGAAATGACCAGCACCGGCTTTTCCCGCCTGACCGACACCGGCTTCGAAAGGATCGACTGACATGGACAGCCGGGCCGTCACCGCCGTTAACACCGCTATGGGCGTCGCGTCCTATCTGGACGGGATCGCCGAACGCAAGCGCGCCAACGATGTCCGCCGCCTGTGCCGCAGCAACACCAGCTACCGCACGCGGCTCAGCGCCCTGCACCACGATAACACGCAGCTGCGCGCCCGCGTCGCTGAACTGGAGGCCAAGCATGTCTAAGCTCATCCTTTGCTGCCCCAATTGCGACCGCAACTGGTCGACCCGCGATTGCGCGGGCCGCGACAGCATCATCTGCGAATGCGGCTTCGGCATCGCTGTGCCGGACACCCGGTCCAAGGCGATCGCGGCGGCAAGCTGCGCGAGCGAGGCCGCTCACGAGCTGCTGACCTTCGCCCGCGAAGGCAACCAGCTGGGCGACACTGCCTTTGCGGTTTCGGTCGGCGAAAAGCTGGCCGATGCGTTCCGCCTGTCGATCGACGCCCAGGGTGGCCCCGACGATGCAGAGGAAGCGCTCTTCTATACCCGCATTCTCGACTATCTCGATCCGCGCCACATCGTGCGGATGCCTCCGCAATATGAGGCGCGTGCGTTCATGATACCCGACGGCCGCTGGTATATTTGCCGCGCCGCCGCCGACGATCTGGACGAAGATCAGCGCTTCCTGTCGGAACCGGAGGCGCAGGGCATTGTCGCCATGCTCAACCTTGCCGCGCCTGCCGGCGTCGGGCGGACGCCGCTTCCTACCCAGGAAGAGCTTCGCCTTGCCCATGCCATTGTCGACAGCAATCCGGTGCTGCGCGTCCATGCCGCCCCAGAATGGCAGGAGCTGACCGAAGACGCGCAGCAGTGGGCCGCAGTGTTGATCCGCGAGGCCCGCCGCATGTCCGCGCCGGCAGTTTCCGCCGATGTCGCGGCTCTGGTCGTGGCTGCGCGGGAAGTGCTTGATGAATATGGACGCGAAAGCGTCGATGAGCAGCAGGCCGGCCACGACACCCTGCGCCAGCTCGACAAGGCCGCAGAAGCCTTCGCCTCACGCGTGTGCCGGGACGATGATGGCGGGTCTCTAAAGGATGCTCATGCGGTCCCATGCACCTGCGGCCTTCCGGGGGATGCAAGCGATGGATGACCTTTTGGATTTGATGCGCCCTGATCCAAGGCCGGTATGGCGAGATGGTGCAGTCGTTACCGACAAAGCGCACCCTAAGCTTGAAGGCGACTTGCTGTTCCTCTGGAATGACTATCGTGATGGTCGCGCGGGCGGCAAGTGGTTTCGGTTCGATGCGCGCGATAGCATCTGGCGCTGCCTCGATCCGTTCGGCCACACTGACATAAATCGGTTGCCCGACCAGCCGCCCGCGCTCGATCGCCACGGACGTTTCACGCACGAGACTGTGCAATGACCCGGCCCGCACCCTTCCAACTGGTCCAGATCGCCCGCGAGGAACGCGCCCGCCGCAAGGTGGCATGGGAGCGCGCGGGCAGGCAGGACAGCCCCACCGCGCGTGATGATGAAATCATCTGGTCCAACATCGAGCATTTCGCGCACATCCTGAATGGCGAGCGCCGGCCGATCCATTGGCCGGTCGAGCATAAGCAGATCATGGTCGAGAGTATCGCGGCCACCCTGCGGAAGGCGCCGGAAGCTTTCTATAAGCTGCCCGGAAAGGTGCGCGGCCTGCGCGATCTGCAATATGCAATTCAGTTCACCTTGCTCTACGTGCTGGACCAGCCGGTGCCAGAGCATCCCGAAAGGGCCGCCGCATGAACGCCGTTTCCGACCTCGCCCGCCGCCTGTCGCGCGCCCGCGACAAGGGCAGGGGCATCCGCCTGACCGACGCCGATCTTGACTTGTTCTTCCTGCACGGCGGTAATGATGCGATCCAGCAGGCAGCAGCCGCCATACAGAAAGAAGATGCACGATGCCGAGACGCGCAAAGGCGCAGGGAGTTTATCAGCGCGGTGCCTACTGGCTCGATTGGGACCGCAAGCGAGACGGCACCCTTCGATCCCCCAACCTCGCCATCTTCTGGTATGACCCCGACCGAGGACGGCTCAGAAGCCTTTCGACGGGCACAGCAGATGACGCGCAGGCGAAGCGCGCACTAGACCGCCACTACCTCCAGAATACGGAAGGGGCGGCGATCTGCCCCACCTGCGGCCAGCGCCGCAACGCGGAAGACGCCAGCTACTTCGTCACCAAGGCGATCGTCGACTATCTGGCGCTCAAGGATGACAAAATCCTTGAGGCCCGCCTTGCCCATGTGGTCGACTATATCGGCACGCTGCCCAGCCCCAACATCCGATGCCGCCAGGTTAATGAGACATGGGTGCAGGGCTTCCGCGATTGGGCGGCCAAGCAGCCCGTAATCTTCACCAGCGGCCGTGTCCGCGAAGAGCCGCGCGCGCCGTCGACCATCGAAAATAGCGTCATCGCCTTGGCCGCAGCCATCACCGCCGCGCACGATCGCGGCGACGTGGCCCGGCCTGTTCAGTTCCGCCCGATCCAGACCAAGGAACTGAACAGGACGCCGCGCCGCCGCCTGACGGTGAAGGAACTGGCCGCCGCATTCGAATATGCGATCGACCCGCAGTTTCCGCAGAAGCGCAAGGCGCTGCATCAGTGGCTGATCGCCAGCGTCTGCACCGCCGCGCGCCCGGATGCGGTCTATGATATCTCGACCGATCCCAAGCGCCGGCAATGGGATAGCGCCAGCCGTGTGCTGCACCTGAACCCGATCGGCCGCCGGCAGACGAAGAAGTATCGCGCCACCATCATCGCGCCCCGCCAGTTCGCCTTGCATATGGACGGGTGCGAAGGGCTGTTCGTGAAAAGCGGCAACATACGCAGCGCGTTCGACACCATGTGCGAAAAGCTGGGCTGGCCCAAGGATGGCGAGAATGGTCAGAAGCTGATCCGCCGATCGGTGGCGCAGCTGCTGCGCGATCCGGCGCGCAAGGTTCCTAGCGAGCAACTGGAGCTTCAATTAGGGCACCGCCGCATAGACAGCGTGACAGACCTCTATGCGGCCTTTGATCCGGCCTATCTGGCCGATTGCACCCGCGCCCTTGAGCAACTGATCGATGAGATAGAGAGGCTGGCACCGGGGGCGTTCCACCGGAAGGACACCGGAGGCGGCGCCGTCATCATCCCAATGCGGGCATAGAAAAACCCCGGTAAGTCACTGACTTGCCGGGGTTTTCCATGGTGGGCGTGGCAAGGATTGAACTTGCGACCCCTGCGATGTCAACACAGTGCTCTACCACTGAGCTACACGCCCGCCGTGGAGGGGGCCAATAACGGGGGGCGGTGACTCGCGCAAGCGCTAAATGACACTTTTTTGTAGAAACTTTTCCAACCCGCTGGACAGGGGGTGGGGAGGCCATATGCTGCGGTGCAAATAAGGGGGGACGCAAAAACATCATGTTGCCTACGCCATCGACGCCGACGGAACCGGTTCGGCCGCTCCCCTTCTATCGCCATCTCTATTTCCAGGTGCTGGTGGCGATCGCGCTGGGCGTGCTGCTCGGCCATTATTTCCCGGCGACGGGCGAGGCGATGAAGCCGCTGGGCGATGCCTTCATCGCGCTGGTGCGGATGATCATCGCGCCGGTCATCTTCCTGACGATCGTCACTGGTATCGCCGGTATGAAGGAACTTGGCGCGATCGGCCGGGTCGCGGCCAAGGCCTTTGCCTATTTCCTGACCTTCTCCACCCTGGCGCTGATCGTCGGCCTGATCATCGCCAATGTCGTGCAGCCTGGCGCCGGGCTCAACATCGATCCGGCGACCCTGGATGCCAGCAAGATCGCCGATTATGCGCAGCAGGCGCATGATCGCACGCTGGTCGCCTTCCTCCTGAACGTCATTCCCGCGACCCTGGTGTCGGCGGTGGCCGACGGGCATAATATCCTGCAGGTGCTGTTCGTCGCGATCCTGTTCGGCATCGCGCTCAGCATGATCGGGGAGAAGGCCGAGCCGCTGATGACGGTGCTGGAATCGGCCAGCCTCGCCATCTTCAAGCTGGTATCCTTCCTGATGAAGGCGGCGCCCTTCGGCGCGTTCGGCGCGATGGCCTTCACCGTGGCCAAATATGGCGTCGGGACGCTCGCCAACCTCGCCGGGCTGGTCGCGACCTTCTACCTCACCTCGCTGCTGTTCGTGCTCGTCGTGCTGGGGACGGTCGCCTGGTTCGCCGGCTTCAACATCCTGCACCTGATCCGCTATCTGCGCGCCGAACTGCTGCTGGTGCTGGGCACCTCCTCGTCGGAAGCGGCGCTGCCCAGCCTGATCGAGAAGATGGAGCAGGCCGGGTGCCGCAAGTCGGTGGTCGGGCTGGTCGTGCCGACCGGCTACAGCTTCAACCTCGACGGCACCAATATCTACATGACCCTGGCGGCGCTGTTCATCGCGCAGGCGACCAATGTGCATCTGAGCCTGGAGGAGCAGATATTGCTGCTGCTGGTGGCGATGCTGTCTTCCAAGGGCGCAGCGGGCGTGACCGGCGCAGGCTTCATCACCCTGGCCGCCACCCTGTCGATCGTGCCGTCGGTGCCGGTCGCGGGCATGACCCTGATCCTGGGCGTCGATCGCTTCATGAGCGAATGCCGCAGCCTCACCAACTTCGTCGGCAATGCGGTGGCGACGGTGGTGGTGTCGGTCTGGGAAAAGGGCCTGGATCGCGAGCGCTTCGCGGCGGCCATGGCGGGCAAGCCGCTGCCGCCGCTGGGGCAGGGCGCGGAGGAGGTTGCGGCCGAAGCGCTCAGCTAAGGCCGGTCAGCGTCTCGCTGCCGAACATCCGTTCGACTTCCAGCACCAGGTCGCGCAGGTGGAAGGGCTTCGACAGCACCTTCGCCTGCGGCACCGCCTTGCCGGCTTTCAGCGTCACGGCGGCAAAGCCGGTGATGAACATGATGCGGGTCTGGGGCGCGACATTGGCGGTGTGCTGCGCCAGTTCGATGCCGTCCATCTCGGGCATGACGATGTCGGTCAGCAGCAGGTCGAACCGATCCGATTCGATATGCGGCACGGCCTGGGTGCCGGTGGCGACCGCCACCACCTCATAACCCGACTTTTCCAGCGCCCGCGCCAGATAGGCGCGCATGCTGTCATCATCTTCCGCCAGCAGGATTCGAACCATTGACCCCAAATTTCCTGTAAGCCGTCTTCCGCGGCGCCCCTTGCCTTGCCCACAGACTGGCAAGCCGTTTGGATATATGCGACAAGGATTAAAGATTATCCAGCCGACCAAATTTTTCCCCGGCCGGTGAAAGGAATGGCGTTGGATCATTTTGGTACGTGTCCGCCAACCGAATCGACGGCGGCCTATGATCTTCATGGTCCTGCTCTTCCCAATGGTCCGCTGATTGTGTCCGTGCCCCATGCCGGGCGCGACTATTCCCCTGAATTGCTCGCTCTGGCGCGGGTGCGGCCGGAGGTGCTGCGCCGGCTGGAGGATCGCTGGGCCGACATGCTGGCGGGGCCGCTGGTCGCGCGGGGCTATAGCGTGCTGGTCGCCCGCGCGCCGCGCGCGATGATCGACCTCAACCGGCATGAGCGGGAGCTGGATCCGGTGATGGTGACCGGTCTGCCCCGCGACCAACCGCTGCAGAGCAGCGCCAAACTGCGCGGCGGGCTGGGCCTCATTCCCCGTCGCCTGCCCGGCGCCCTGGAATTGTGGCAGCGGCCCATCCCCTGGGAGGAAGCGCGGCGGCGGATCGAGACGGTGCATCGGCCCTATCATGCCCGGCTGGCACAGATGATGACGGCGGCGCGGGAACGGCATGGCCATGCCATCCTGATCGACCTGCATTCGATGCCGCCGCTGCCGCCGCCGGCCGCCGGGCAGGCTGCCCCGGCGCTGGTGCTGGGCGATCGCTTCGGCCGCAGCGCCGCGACACGGCTGATGATGCTGGCGGCCGATGTCGCGGCCGGGCATGGCGTGCTGACCTCGCAGAACCATCCCTATGCCGGCGACCATCTGATCGAGCGGCATGGCCGGCCGGAGCGCGATTTCCATGCGCTGCAGCTGGAGGTGGACCGTGCCCTCTATCTCGACGTCACGCTCGACCGGCCGGGACCGGGACTGACGCGGATGCAGGGCGTGGTGGCAGCGATTGCCGAGGCGCTGGCGAACGAACTGCCGCGCAGCTACGCGATGGCGGCGGAATGATTTAGTCGTTCATCACCAGCCGGGCGCCGGCGACACTCAGATGATGGGAATCGAAATAGAGCGGCTTGCTATCATGGATGATGGCGCAGCGGCGGGCATCGCATAGCCGCGCCATCGGATCGATCAGCGTCACCCCCCGTGCCTGCCAACGGGCAAACAGCGCGCGCAGATTGCGGGTGCGGGCCTCGATCGTAGCGCGGTCCACACCCTGCGCCTGGTCCAGTTGTCCAGCTCGAGCGAGATGGGCCAGATGGCGTGGCACGTCGAAAGGCTGGGGTGGGACCGGTCCGATCAGGATGACCTGCCGTCCTTCGGCGCGAAGCGCATGGATGGTGGCGTCGAGTTTCGCGACGAAGGCGGGATCGTCAAATTCGCCATTGGCCCAGAAGGCGGCGAGATAGATGCGGCGGATGCCCGGATCGGCACGGATGGCGGCAAAGGCGGCCTGGTTGGCGCGAGCGCAGCGGGCATCCTTGGGCGCGTCATAGCCCAGCACCGGCGGGCAACTGGAGGTGGTGCGCTCGATCAGGGCGCGGCCTTCCGCCCTGGCCTTGAGCGACAGGGCATAGGCCATTTCCACGCCATGGCTGTCGCCCCAGAGCAGGGCATCGGGTCGGACCTTGGCGCCGAGAATGCAGGGCTGGGCACCGCGGGCGAATGTGTCGTGGCAGGCCTTGCGCGCGGGGCTGATGTCGGTGCGGCCGGCGGCGAGCTGCAGCACCTGGGGCACAAAGCGCTGCGGCCAGCCGCCCATCGCCAGCAGCGTCAGCGACAGGAGGCAGAGTAGCGACATGGCGCCGCCGGTGAACTGGAAGATGCGCCGGGCGGGGATGCGGCGGGCATCGCGGAAGGGACGCTCGATGAAGCGCCAAGAGAGGATGGCGGCGATGAAGGAAGCTGTCACGACTGCGATGGCCGTCGATCCGGTCAGGGCCGCATCGGTCGCATATTCGGTGAAGACGATCAGCGGCCAGTGCCACAGATAGAGGGAATAGGAGATGAGGCCCACGCCGACGAAAAGGCGCAGGCTGAGCAGGCGCCCGACGCTGGTGCCCGGCGCGCTGTGCAGCAACAGCGCCGCGCCCAGCACAGGGGGCAGGGCGGTGATGCCGGGGAAGATGGTCTCGCGGGTGTAGAAGATGACGGCGAAGGCGACAGATAGAAGGCCACTCCACGCAAGCGCCTCCCGCAGCCAGCGCGGGCGCGCGGCGGGTATGGCGCCGAGCGCCAGCAAGGCCCCCGCAAATAATTCCCAGGCGCGGGTCGGCAGCAGGTAGAAGGTGAAGCCGCTGGTGTCGCGCTGAAGTGCGATCGCCAGTGTCAGCGAGAGTGCGGTGATCGCGCCGACGATCAGGCTGCGCCAGCGGGCGGCAAAGCGTGCGACCAGCATCAGCAGGATCGGGAAGCCGATGTAGAATTGCTCCTCCACCGCCAGCGACCAGCTGTGGAGCAGCGGTTTCACGTCGGCGCCGCCGGCGAAATAGCCGGTGTCGGTGAAGAACCAGAGGTTGGAGGAGAACAGCGTGGCGGCGAGCGCGGATTTCGGCACGCCCTCGATATCGCCGGGCAGATAGAGCCAGCAGGCCGCCGCCAGCACGGCCAGGATCATCAGGCTGAGCGCCGGCATGATCCGGCGGAAGCGGCGTTCGTAGAAATGGACGAGCGAGAAGCGCTGTTCATCCACCTCGCGCGCGATGATGCCGGTGATGAGGAAGCCGGAGATCACGAAGAAGATGTCGACGCCGACATAGCCGCCGGAAAAGCCGGGCACATGGGCATGGAAGAGCAGCACCGGCAGGATGGCGATGGCGCGCAGCCCGTCAATGTCGCGGCGATAGCGACCCGCCCCGATCATGCTGCTTTCCTGTGGTGCCGACCCATGCATGGCGCTGTCCTAGCGCGAAAGCCCTGCGATTTGCTTTACCATTTTGCCGTCGTTGACAGCGGCAGGGCGGATGATATGATCCAATGTATATCATAAATGGGTGAGGATCATGCGCGATTACGCCACGGCGGACTTCTACAAGGATGTGGATCTGGTTGATGATCCCCATGCCTATTTCGACTTTCTGCGCGCCCAGGGGCCGGTGACGCGGCTGCCCCATCGCAATGTGGTGGCGGTGACGGGCTATGAGGAAACGGTGCAGGTGATGCTCGATACCGAGCATTTTTCCAGCATCAACGCCGTGACCGGGCCGATGACGGAATTGCCCTTCACGCCGCAGGGCGACGACATCGCGGCGGAACTGGAGGCGGCGCGGCCCAAGATCGCCTTTGCCGACCAGATCGTGACGGAAAGCGGCACCCGCCATGCCAAGCTGCGATCGGTGATCGGCAGCCTGTTCACACCCAGTCGGTTGAAGGCGCTGGAGCCATCCCTCTATGCGACCGCCGACAGCCTGATCGACGAGTTTGCCGCCGATGGTAAGGTCGATCTGGTGCGCCAATATGGCGGCCCCTATGCGACGCTGGTGATCGCCGACCTGCTGGGCATCCCGGCCAAGGAGCGTGCGGCCTTCCGCGTCCTGCTGGAAGGGGCGGTGCCGGCCCAGATCGACGGATCGCCCGAGGATCTGAAGCACAATCCGCTGGTCGGCCTTGGCAAGCATATGTTCCGCTACATCGCCTGGCGCCGCTTCCTGAACCATCCGGCGGTGCTGCCGGTGCGCAGGCTGCTGGGCGCGGACACGGGGAAGAAGGACATATTGACGACGCTGGCGCTGGCGAAGTTCCCGGATGGGACGAGCCCGACCCTGGTCGATCTGACGGCGATGGCGGCCTTCCTGTTCGGCGCGGGGCAGGACACGACCAACCGGCTGCTGGCCAACGCCTTCCGCATCATCGCGATCCGGCCGGATATCCAGGCGCAGTTGCGTGCCGACCCCAAGCGTATCCCCAATTTCCTGGAGGAAGTGCTGCGCTATGACGGGTCGGTGAAGAGCGGGGGGCGTATCTGCACGCGGACGACGGAGCTGGGCGGGGTCGAGATCAAGGCGGGGACGACGATCCTGATGTCGCACATGGCGGCCAATCGCGATCCGCGCCGTTTCGACAATCCGGCGCAGTTCGACATGGATCGGCCGCGTGCCAAGGAGCATCTGGCCTTTGGCCGGGGGGCGCATACCTGCATCGGCGCGCCGCTCGCCCGGCGCGAGGTGGCGGTCAGCATCGAACGGCTATTGGCGCGGATGGGCAATATCCGCCTGTCTCCGGCCCATCACGGGTCAGGTGAGGCGCTGCGCTTCGACTATGAGCCCACCTATATATTGCGGGCGCTGCGGCACCTGCATCTGGAGTTCGATCCGATCGCGGATCCCGGCTGAACAGGGGGCAGAGGCCGGCTGGACCGGCCCCTCCTTGCGATTCGGAGGGGCCGGTTCCTTTTTCGTCAGGCCGCGGCGCGGCGTTCCTTCAGTTCCTCGTTCAGCATTTCTGCCAGCAGGAAAGCCAGTTCCAGGCTCTGCGCCGCGTTGAGGCGGGGATCGCAATGGGTGTGATAGCGATCGGCCAGGCCTTCGTCGGTGATCGCGATCGCACCGCCGGTGCATTCGGTCACATTCTGGCCGGTCATTTCGGCATGGATGCCGCCGCCAAACGTCCCTTCGGCGCGATGCACGGCAAAGAAGCCGCGCACTTCGGCCAGGATGCGGTCGAACGGCCGCGTCTTGTAGCCATTGGCCGCCTTGATGACATTGCCGTGCATCGGGTCGCAGGACCAGACCACCGAATGACCCTCGCGCTTCACCGCGCGCACCAGCTTGGGCAGGCCGGCCTCGATCTTGTCATGGCCATAGCGGGTGATGAGCGTGATACGCCCGGCTTCCCGCTTCGGGTTCAACAGGTCGAGCAGGCGCAGCAATTCGTCCGGCTCCAAGGTCGGGCCGCACTTCATGCCGATCGGGTTGCCGATGCCGCGCAGATATTCGACATGCGACGACCCTTCGAAGCGGGTGCGGTCGCCGATCCACAGCATGTGCGCCGAGGTGTCATACCAGTCGCCGGTCAGGCTGTCCTGACGGGTCAGCGCCTGTTCGAACGGCAGCAGCAGCGCCTCATGGCTGGTGTAGAAGCTGGTGCCGCCAAGCTGGGGCACGCTATCCGCGTCCAGGCCACAGGCACGCATAAAGTCGAGCGCCTGGCCGATCTGGTCGGCCATCGCCTCGAACTTCGCGGCCCAGGGGCTGCGACCCATGAAATCGAGCATCCAGCCATGCACCCGGTCGAGGCTGGCATAGCCGCCGGTCGAGAAGGCGCGCACCAGGTTCAGCGTCGCCGCCGACTGGTTATAGGCGCGGATCATCCGCTGCGGATCGGGCTCGCGCGCCTCGGGCGTGAAGGCGATGTCGTTGACATTGTCGCCGCGATAGCTGGGCAGTTCCACGCCGCCGATCGTCTCGGTATCGGCCGAGCGGGGCTTTGCGAACTGGCCCGCCATGCGGCCGACCTTCACCACCGGCAGCTTCGAGGCGAAAGTCAGGACGACCGCCATCTGCAGCAGCACGCGGAACGTGTCGCGGATATTGTTCGGATGGAACTCGGCAAAGCTCTCGGCGCAGTCGCCGCCCTGCAGCAGGAAGGCTTCGCCGTTCGCGACGCGGCCAAGATCGGCCTTCAGATTCCGTGCCTCGCCCGCAAAGACGAGGGGCGGAAACTGGCCAAGCTGGGCCTCTACCGAGGCAAGCGCCTCCTGGTCCCGATAAAAGGGCATCTGGATGCCCTTATGCTCCCGCCAGCTTTCCGGCGTCCACTTCGCCGCCACGTCGAGTCTCCTTCACGTCAAAAAAATAGGGGCCGCATCTACGCGCAACCGCCCGGCAGGGCAAGTTCATAGCGGTTGCGGCGCCTCTTTGCGCAAGGATACTATCGATCAGACTGATCGAGCGGCTTTATTTCTGGCAGGGATAGCGATCGTTGAGGGCGATGCTGACCAGCGCCGACGCCGCAGCACCACGCTGATCGGGGTAGCGCTCCAGATAGGCGACCACGGTGCTTTTTACATCCTCGGCCGCCATCCGCTTGGGCCAGCAGACGGTGCGGGCGCGGCCCAGGAACATCTCCTTGCGGATGCCGTCGGTCGCCCCGGCGATATATGCGGTGCAGGCCAGCTTATATTCCGGCGCCTTGTTGCGGCATTTTGCGAGCAGGCTGGTGCCGGTCTCGAACATGTAGATGCCGCCTTCGTCCGATGCGGGCGGTGGCGGCGGAACCTTGCTCGATGACGCGGCGGCGATCGCCAGCAGAAGCGCAAACATGGGGGCGGGGCACTCATATCGGATCGTTGAGGATGCGACGCAAAGTGCCGTCTTTGCGATAGCCTGTCCAACCGGACTGGCCGACATGTGAAACGGACTGGCTCAGTATATGCCGCGGCTTGACGATGGCGGGCGGGCGGGCACTATGGCGCCATGCGCATCGCGATCTTCGGCACCAAGGGCTATGACCGGCATTTCCTGTCGGCCGCCAATCAGGGACATGAACTGCATTTCCTGGAACCCCGTCTGGACGCGGATACCGCGAGCCTGGGCGAAGGGTTCGAGGCGGTCTGCGTGTTCGTCAACGACCGGCTGGACGCGGCCGTTCTGGCCAAGCTGGCGGCCGGCGGCACGCGGCTGATCGCGCTGCGCTGTGCCGGCTATAATAATGTCGATCTGGTCGCGGCGGCGGAACTGGGGCTGACGGTGGTGCGGGTGCCGGCCTATTCACCCCATGCGGTTGCGGAATTCACCGTCGCGTTGCTGATGGCGCTCGACCGGCGCATCCATCGCGCCTGGGCGCGGGTGCGGGAAAATAATTTTGCGCTCGACGGGCTGATCGGCCGCAACCTCCATGGCCGGGTGGCGGGCGTGATCGGCACCGGGCGGATCGGCGCGCTGGTCGCCCGCACGCTGAAGCTGGGCTTTGGCTGCGAGGTGCTGGCAAGCGATGTGATCGAAGATCCCGACCTGCTGGCGATGGGCGTGCGCTATGTGCCGCCGCGCGACCTGCTGGAACAGGTCGACATCGTCTCGCTCCATTGCCCGCTCACCCCCGATACGCGCCATATCATCAATGCCGACGCGATCGGCCGGGCGCGCGATGGGCTGGTTATCGTCAATACCAGCCGCGGTGCTCTGATCGACACGCAGGCGCTGGTGGCGGGGCTCAAGTCACGCAAGATCGGCGGTGTCGCGCTCGACGTCTATGAGCAGGAGGCCGACCTGTTCTTCGAGGATCTGTCCAACGAGATTATCGAGGATGATCTGTTCCAACGACTGCTGACCTTCCCCAATGTGCTGGTCACCGGGCATCAGGCATTCCTGACCGAAGAGGCGCTGGCGAGCATTGCCGAGACGACGATGGCCAATATCAGCGATTTCGCCGCCGGTCGTCCGCTCGCCAACCGGGTCGATCCGCAAGCGGCTATTGCCCCACGAGGATGAAGGGCGCCCAGACATAGGGCTGCACCGCGTCCGGCTTGCCGGACCGGATCAGCTTCAGCATCGCCCGTTGCAACGCCACGCCGCGATAGGCGCCGCGCCGGTTGGCCTTGACCGTCTCGACCGTGATGAAGGTGCCGGCATCGTCCCGCACCGGCCAGTGCGACACCAGCAGGGCGCCGGCGCCGGCATAACGGAACGCCTGGGCCAGGCCGGAATAGGTCTGGGCCTGGGCGCTGCTGCCGGCGGCGGTGTTGCACGCCGACAGGATCACCCAGTCGGCGCCGATCCGCATCTGCGCCACTTCCGATGCCGTCAGTATCCCGTCATTGCCGGAATCCGTGTCGGGGGGCGACAGCAGCAGGGCCGGTTCGTCCAGTCCCTCCATCTGGCCGCCGACCAGACCATGGGTGGCGAACAGCATGACCGAATAGGGGCGCAGGTCGCTGGAGCGCAGGATCGCCTCGCTGGCGTTCGCGCCGATCAGCAACCGGGCATGATCGGGGCCGAAATAGCGCGCAACCGATTGCAATTCCTCGGCCGATCCGGGCAGGGGCGGCAATTGCGCCAGCGTGGCCGCGCCGTCGCCGCGCGGCTTCAGGGCGATCGCCTGCGTTTCCTGCGAAAAGGGCAGGGGCGCGCCGATGCCCAGCATCCGGTCATCCTGCGCCGCCAGCTTTTGCGGCACGACGGGGCGGAAGCCGCTGTCGATCCGCAACGCATAGCGCCGGATCAGCCAGGGGGTGTTGCGGTCGATATGCTGCACCGGCTTTTGCGGCAGCATGGCAAAGGGCAGGGCGGCGAAAGCGCCGGTCGGTACGACCCGCAGGCGCGGCGTCTTGCCCAGCGCGGCTTGGACATCGGGCGTGAAGATCTGGGTGTAGAGGATATGGGCGCCTTCCTGGTCGAAGCCGGTGGCGCTCAGCGATGCGCGCAGTCGCGCGATCCGGCCGACCAGATCGGCGCGCGTTTCCTGCGCCCGGATGATGGCGGTCCGTTCGCGGCTGACGGCCAGGATATAGACGCCGTCAAAGGCAGGCGTCACCGCCAGCAGCGCTTCGTCCGCCGCCAGATTGGCTTGCAGCGATGCCAGGTCGGGCAGGGCGCCGCCGCGCGCCTCCAGCCATCGGGGAAAGTCATGGGCGATCGCGGTGCGGTCGGCATTGACCTCTTTTGCCAGGGTGGCGCGACTGGCGCGAGCGGTGGCGACGCCCTGGTCGCGGGCGAGCGCCTGCAGCAACAGGCTGTCGGCGGCCTGCAGCGCGCGGGTCCGGTCCTGCAGCGCGCGGACCCGGTTGCCCAGTGCGGGGTCGTCCACCATCCGCTGCGCGACCAGATGATTGGCCTGGACGATGCCTGATCCGGCAAGCAGGGCCATGGCATCCATCGCCAGCCCGGCGTCGCGCGCCTGTGTCGCGATCGCCAGCACGCTGTCCAGCGCGGCGCGCTGATCCTCGGTCAGGGCGCCGTCCTCCTGCAGGCTGAGGCTGGTGCGCAGCAGCGCGATCAGCCGGCAGGCCGCATCGACGCTGTCGCCGCCATTGGCCCAGGCGGACAGCATGCCGGCATTGGCGATGGCGAAGCCGGGCAGATTGTCGAGTTGGCGGGTCTCCCGGTCGAAATCAGCGGCGGCGGCGCGCGCCTCGTCCATCCGGCCGGCCTGGATCAGCGCGGGGATCAGAAAGGGATAGACGCGCTGCCCCATGTCGCGATCCTCGGCGCTGCCGGTGCGGCCACGCGCCAGCGCGGTCTGTAGCCGGCTGATCGCTTCTTCCCTGCGTCCCTGGGCGAAAGCGGCGACGCCGGCAAAGGCCAGCGCGCGTGCGGACTGCGGACTGGTGTCACCTTCGATGTCGCGAAAGCCGCGCTCGGCCTCCAGAAACAGCGGTTCGGCCTCGTCATAGCGTTCCAGCGGCAGCAGCAGATTGCCGAGATTCTGCAGCGCGAAGTCAAAGGCCAGGCTCTTCGTGCCGCTGGTCTCGCGCTTGATCGCGATCGATCCTTCCAGATAGGCGAGGCTTTCGTTGCGCCGCCCGGTGCGCGAGAGCAGCAGGCCGAGCGCTTCGAGCGCGCGGGCATAATTGGGATGCTTGCGATCGACATGGTCGGTCGCGGTATCCACCGCCAGACGGGCATAGATTTCCGCCTCGGCATCGCGATCCGCGCGCGAGAGCATCTGCGCATACATATAATAGGCGCCGACCGCGTCCGCGCTGTTCTGGCCGCTGGCGGCGACCCGCGCCTCCATGCTGCGGCGCTGCGCCTCGACCGCCTCGCTGTTGCGGCCAAGCCGGGACAGTGCCTGGGCATGGGCGAAGGCGATGTTGGATTTCAGCATCATCGCCGATTCATCCAGCGCCTTGGGATCGGTGCGGGCGAAATAGCCGTCGATATAGCGGCTTGCTTCAGCCAGCGTCTCGACCCCGGCGCCGATCTGGTTCAGCGTGACCTGGACATAGCCTTTGATCGACAGGCCCTGCATCCAGTAGATCGGATAGGCGTCGCGGAAGGGCGACAGCAGGGCAAGGCCGCGGTCCGCATGAGCGAGCGCATCGGGGTTGCGGCCGTCGATCTGGTCCATCGACGACAGGTTGATGAGCGCGACGCCCGCCAGCGGATGGGCCTGGCCCTGCACCTTGCTGTGGGATGCCGCCGTTTCGAGCGCTGTCCAGGCGTCGCGCGTCTTCTGCGACATGGACAGGGCATAATCATCGCTCTCGAACAGCGCGTCGGCCTTGTCCTCCAGCGCGTAGAGCCGGGCATAGCGCGGATCGTCGGTGCGGAAGGCAGGCGGCGGGGCGGCGGCAGCGGGCAGCAGCGCGGGGCCGGCCAAGGCCAGCAGAAACGCGCCCGCGCGCGCGGAAAACAGCATGATGCGCCCCACTTTTCTCGACCCGATACCGTCTTGGGTCGAACCCAGGACGGCGTCAAGCCATCAGGCCAGCGTCAGGCGCCAGTCCCAGCGCAGCGGATCGCCGTCCATAACCTCGACCCCGCGCGCGATCAGCGCGTCGCGAATCTCGTCCGACAGGGCGAAATCCTTCTCGGCGCGGGCGGCGGTGCGGCGTTCCAGTTCGGCCTCGATCTCTTCCGGCGTGATCTGCGCATCCTTGGGCTGCACCCGCAACTCGGCGCGGGTGAGGTCCAGCAGGCGCAGGCCCAGCGCCTGGTCGAACGCGGCGATGAGGCAGAGCTTCTCGTCCACCGGCACCTTTTTCATGCTGATCGCTTCCTCCAGCAAAGGCAGCGCGCGCGGCGTCATCAGGTCGTCGGCGATCGCGGCGTCGAACTGCTCCAGCAGCGGCACCAGCTTGGGGTGGAGATTGGCACGCAGATAATCGAGCGTCACTGATTGCCAGGTGATGCCCTCGGCCCGGCTTTTCAGCCCCTCGACGCCCATGACCAGCCGCTTGAGGCGGGTCAGCGCGGCGGCGAGATTATCGGCGCTAAACTCCAGTTCGCTGCGATAATGGGCGCCCAGGCACAGCAGGCGATAGGCGATCGGATGCACGCCGGCATCGACCAGGCTGAACAGGGTGGTGAAGCTGCCCTTCGACTTCGACATCTTGCCCTGCCGGTCGACCAGGAAATTATTGTGCATCCACCAGCGCGCGCCGGTGAAATCGGGCTGCGCATCCGTGCAGCCGCAATAGGCTTGGTTCTGGGCGATCTCATTGGGATGATGGATCTCGCGATGGTCGATGCCGCCGGTATGGATGTCGAAGGGCTGGCCCAGGCGCGCCTGGCTCATGACCGAGCATTCCAGGTGCCAGCCCGGCGCGCCCTTGCCCCAGGGGCTGTCCCATTCCATCTGGCGTTGCTCGCCCGGCGGCGACTTGCGCCAGATCGCGAAGTCGGATGCGTTGCGCTTGCCCGCCACCGGATCGATGCGGGCATGGGCAGCATCGTCGCGACCGCCGGCCAGCGCGCCATAATTGGGCACGGTGCTGCTGTCGAAATAGAGGCCGCTGTCCAGTTCGTAGCAATGCGCGTCGGCGATCTTCTGCGCAAATTCGATCATCTGCGGCACATAGTCGGTCGCGACCGTCCATTCGCTGGGCGCCATGATGTTGAGGTCGGCGATATTGGCCTTGAATGCTTCGGTGTAATGGGCCGCGATGTCCCAGATGCTCTTGGCGCTGGCGCGGGCGGCGGCCTCCATCTTGTCGTCGCCGGCGTCGGCATCCGACGTCAGATGGCCGACATCGGTGATGTTGATGATCTGGGTGACGTCCAGCCCCTTCCACAGCAGGGTCCGGCGCAGCGTGTCGACGAACACATAGGCGCGCAGATTGCCGATATGGGCATAATTATAGACGGTCGGGCCGCAGCTATAGACGCGCGCATGGTTGGGCTCGATCGGCGCGAACGGCTCGATCGACCGGGTCAGGCTGTTGAACAGGCGCAGGGGCGCGTCGCTATGCTGGTCTTGGCTCATGGCGCCAGCCATGTCGCGAGACGGCGCGATCGTCAACGGGGCGGGCACCGCAAAAAAGCGCTTGAACTTGACCTTGGGTCAAGCGGTAGCAAGGGGCATGACCGAGATTCTGGATATTGCCGCCGTCGCCCGCGCCACCGGCCTCACCAGCCGGGCGCTGCGTTTCTATGAGGCGCGCGGGCTGATCGCGCCGCTGCGCACCGCGTCGGGGCGGCGCCTGTTCGGCCCGGCCGAGTTGGCGCGGCTGCACGAATTGCTGGCGCTCAAGCGGGCGGGGCTGAGCCTTGCCCAGATCAAGACTTTGTTCGACGGCCGGCCGATCGACCTTGGCGCGCTGCTGCGCGCGCAGGTCGCGGCGATCGACGCGCAGGCGCAGGAACTGGCGCAGGCGCGCAGCCATCTGGAAACCGCCTTGTCCCGCATCGACCGTGGCGAGCCGCTCGATGCCGCGACCCTTTGCTCGCTGATCCGCAGTGGAGAAAGCATGACCATGCAAGAAGAATGGAAGGCGGTCAGTGGCCGCTATATCAGCGCCCAGGCCGAGGCCGACTTTGCCGAGACGATGCCCAGGATGCCGGCCGATTTCGATCAGGCGGCCTATAGCGCGCAATGGGCTGACCTCACCACCCGGATAGAGGCGGCGCTGCCGCTCGATCCGGCGAGCGCGGCGGCAGGGGCCCTTTATGACGAATGGCAGGCGCTGCTCGCGCCCTTCACCGCCATCGCCACGCCGGCGATGATGGAGGGGGTGACGCGGATGTACGATCATGTCGATGAGTGGAAGGACGAGCGGCAGCCGCCCTTCGCATCGGCCGTGTGGGACTTCATCCGCAGCGTCGGGGCGGCGCGGCAAATGTAATAAATTGTTGCTTGGGCGGTGGCGCCTTGCGCGATCGTCCGGGCGACCCGATATTGGCTGTGCGGACCGGGCCCCTCTGGCGACATGGATCTCTTCCCCCTTGATCCAGGTCGCGATGTCGGACCGCATCGGGTGCGCCCGGTGCAGGTTTTGTGGCAATTCCCCCCTCTTTTTGCCGCAGGAGACCGCACCGGGCTCACTCGAACCACATTTATGATGGAGTGAGTGAAGCCGTGAACAATCCCGTACGCATGCCGGGCTATGGTGCCAGCCAGACGGCGCAGACCGATGCTGGCCTGCGCGCGCACATGCTCGGCGTTTTCCGCAACATGGGCATCGGCCTGGTCATTACCGGCCTGGTCGCCGCCCTGGTAGGCAATACCCCCGCGCTGGCCGCCGCCATCTATGGTACGCCGCTGAAGTGGGTCGCGATCTTCGCGCCGCTGGCCTTTGTCTTCTTCTTCAGCTTCCGCATCGACAAGATGACGACGGCTGGCGCGCGCACCGCCTTCTACGCCTTCGCGGCGGTGATGGGCGTGTCGCTGGGCAGCGTCTTCCTGGTCTTCACCGGCGGCAGCATCGCCCAGGCCTTCTTCTCGGCGGCGGTGATGTTCCTCGCCATGGCGCTCTGGGGCTATACCACCCAGCGTGACCTGACCAAGATGGGCAGCTTTCTGATGATGGGCCTGATCGGCATCGTCGTCGCCAGCCTGATCAACATCTTCATCGGCTCGTCGGCCATGGCGATGGTCATCTCGATCATCGGCGTGGTGGTCTTCACCGGCCTCACCGCCTGGGACGTGCAGCGCATCAAGTCGGAATATTTCTATTATGCCGGCCATGAGGTGGCGCAGAAGATGCAGGTGATGGGCGCGCTGTCGCTCTACCTCAACTTCGTCAACCTGTTCCAGATGCTGCTGAGCCTGACCGGCGAGCGCGAATAAGCATGCGTGACCAGGCCACCGTGTCGGCCATGCTCTGCCCGGTCTGCCATGTGGGGCTCCACATGAGCGACCGGCAGGGGGTGGAGATCGACTATTGCCCGCAATGTCGCGGCGTCTGGCTGGACCGGGGTGAACTCGACAAGATCATCGAGCGTTCCGCCCAGCCGGCCCCGGCCCCGGCGCCCGCCGCGCCGCAGATGAGCTACCGCCCGGACCGCGAATATCGCGACGACGGGCGCGGCTATCCCAAGAAACGCCGGAAGAGCTTTCTGGAAGAGCTGTTCGATTGAGCAAAAGGCCGGTCCCGATGGGGCCGGCCTTTTTCTATGAATAATAACGTTGCAAGCCGTCTATCCAGATCGGTGATCTCATTTGTCCGCCAGACCAGATAGTTCGATCATGCGCTCGTTGTAATGTTTCGTATATTCATATGATCCCAACTGAAAGCAGCGCCGATCCGATCCGTAGACATCGGATGTGCCCTCAATCGCACGTATCCCGTTTCTCCTGACGAGTTCGCCGTATGTGCGATCGAAGTCCAATTGCCCAATTCTGTGCGTGGAAACGAGGAGAGTGATCCCGTTTATGCCCAGAAACCGCCTGTCGCCGGTCTTGGCCGCCAAATCAGCCTCACGATGTGGATCTGCCCCAGCCTTAACATCCTCAAGCTCGCAACCCAAAGCTTTGATGGAATCGGTATATACCTGCTTCGCAGCGTCTGATGGATCGCCCGAATTTTTTGAACAGGCGGTCATCATAAGCATTGCGAGGGCGGTATATCTCAATGCGCCGCGCCCCAACTCGGACCGGTGCCGATTTCCACGCCCAGCGGCACGGACAGGCTGAGCATCGGTTCCGCCGCGCTTTCCATGACCTGGCGGATCACCTTGCTGGCGGCCTCGACATCGGCTTCGGGCAGTTCGAACACCAGTTCGTCATGCACCTGCAACAGCATGCGCACGCGCGGCAGGCCGGCGGCTTCGAGCGCCGGGCCCATGCGCGCCATCGCCCGCTTGATGATGTCGGCACTGGTGCCCTGGATCGGCGCGTTGATCGCGGCGCGTTCGGCGCCCTGCCGTTCGTGCTGGACCGGCGCCTTGATGCGCGGGAACCAGGTCTTGCGGCCGAACAGGGTTTCGGTGAAGCCGTTGGCGCGTGCCTTTTCCAGCGTCTCGTTGATATAGACGCTGATGCCGGGGAAGCGCTCATAATAGCGGCTGATCATGTCCTGCGCCTCGTCGGCGCTGATTTCCAGCCGGCCGGCCAGGCCCCAGCGCGAAATGCCATAGAGGATCGCGAAATTGATCGTCTTGGCGCGGCCGCGCGTGTCGCGATTGACCTCACCGAACAATTCCATGGCCGTGCGGTTATGAATATCCTCGCCCTGTTCGAACGCATCCTTGAGCGCGGGCACGTCGGCCATGTGCGCGGCCAGGCGTAGCTCGATCTGGCTATAGTCCGCCGCCAGGATGACATTGCCGGGTTCGGCGACGAAGGCGTGGCGGATCTGCCGGCCGATCTCGGTGCGGATCGGGATATTCTGCAGATTGGGGTCGGTCGAGGACAGGCGGCCGGTCTGGGCGCCGGTCAGCGAGTAGCTGGTATGAACCCGGCCGGTGTCGCGGTTGATCTGCTGCTGCAGCGCGTCGGTATAGGTCGATTTGAGCTTGGAAAGCTGGCGCCATTCCAGCACCAGTCCGCAAATGGCCGAGCCTTCCGCCTTGAGCTTCTCCAGCACGGTGACGTCGGTGGAGTAGGTGCCGCTCTTGCCCTTCTTGCCCCCTTTGAGGCCCATTTCATCGAACAGCACGACGCCCAATTGCTGCGGCGATCCGATGGTGAAGGGATGGCCGGCCAGTTCGTATATCTCGGCTTCGAGGCCAGCGATCGACTGGGAGAAGCTACCCGACAGGCGGGACAGGGCTTCGCGGTCGACCTTGATGCCCTGCCGTTCCATGCCGGCCACCACCGGGATCAGCGGCCGGTCGACCAGCTGGTAGACCCGCGTCGCGCCTTCGGCCGGCAGGCGGCCCGACAGCTTGTGCCACAGGCGCCAGGTGACCTCGGCATCCTCGGCGGCATAGGCGGTGGCCTTGTCGAGCGGCACATGGGCGAAGCTGATCGCCTTCTTGCCGGTGCCGGTCACCTCCTTGAAGCTGATGCAGGTGTGATTGAGGTGGACGCTTGCCGCCTCGTCCATGCCATGGCCGCCCAGCGACTTGCCGGCGTCGAGGTTGAAGCTCATCACCATCGAATCGTCGATCGGCGACACCTCCAGCCCGACGCGGGCGAGGACGTTGAGGTCATATTTAATATTATGGCCGACCTTGAGCACCGCATCGTCGGCGAGCAGGGGCTTGAGCAAGCGGATCGCGTCGTCGAGCGCGATCTGCTGCGGCACTTCGCCGAACATGTCGTCGGCGGAGCGATGGGCGAGCGGGATGTAGCAGGCGCGCCCCGGCCCGGTGGACAGGCTGATGCCGACCAGGCCCGATTCCATGCTGTCGAGCGCATCGGTCTCTGTATCGACCGCGACCACGCCCAGCGCGCGGGCTTCGTCGATCCAGACCTGCAGCGCCTCGACCGTGGTGACGGTTTCATAGAGGGCGCAGTCGATCGGCGGATGCTCGACCTCGATTACCGCGGGGGGCGGCGCGTCGGCGCTGCTGGTCGCAGCCGCTGCACTGGCGACGGCGACCGCTGCGGCCGGCGCGCCGAGGCGGTTGAGCAGGGTCTTGAAGCCGTGATGCGACAGGAAGGCCTGCAACGGCTCCTTGGGAATGCCCTTCAAGGTCAGGTCGTCCAGCGGCTCTGGCAGGTCCATGCTGTCATGCAGCGCGACCAGCCGGCGCGACAGGCGCGCCAGGTCGGCATGGGCGATGAGGTTTTCCTGCATCTTCGACTTCTTCATAGCAGGGGCCGCATCCAGCGCCGCTTCCAGCGTGCCATATTCGGTGATCAGCTTGGCCGCGGTCTTGGGGCCGATGCCCGGCACGCCCGGCACATTGTCGACGCTGTCGCCCATCAGCGCCAGCACGTCGCCCAGTTGCTCGGGCAGCACGCCGAACTTGCCCATGACATAGTCGGCGCCCCGCCGCTCATTCTTCATCGTGTCGTACATGTCGACGCCGGGCTGGATCAGCTGCATCAGATCCTTGTCGGAACTCACGATGGTGACATGCCAGCCGGCGCGCACGGCGGCCTGGGTGTAGCTGGCGATGATGTCGTCCGCCTCGAACCCGGCTTCCTCGATGCAGGGAAGCGAGAAGGCGCGGGTGGCGTCGCGGATCATCGGGAACTGGGGCACCAGATCCTCGGGCGCGGGCGGCCGGTTCGCCTTATACTGATCATACATGTCGTTGCGGAAGGTGTGGCTGCCCTTGTCCAGCACGACGGCCAGATGGGTCGGCCCTTCGGCCTTGCCCAGTTCCTCGGCCAGCTTCCACAGCATGGTGGTATAGCCATAGACCGCGCCGACCGGCTGGCCATGCTGGTTGGTGAGCGGCGGAAGCTGGTGATAGGCGCGAAAGATATAGCCGCTGCCGTCGACCAGATAGAGATGATTCTGCTGAGACATGGGGCAGGGGATAGCGGGGATTGGTCCGCCGCTCCAGTGCCCGCCGCCGCTTATACCCCGCCGCTCTCGCCGCTGGCCGGGGCGGTCACTTCGTCGGCGCGCCGGCCGCTCAGCAGATGGCCGACCAGCAGCACCGGCATCAGCACGGCCATGCCGATGAAGATCGCCATCAGCCGCTCGACGCCGGGTTCCAGCACCAGCTGGTCATATCGGTCGGGCACCAGCATCACCAGCACCGCCAGGGTGAACTGGGTGCCGACATAGCGATGGGTCGGATCGCCATTTTCCAGATGCCGGCCCAGCATCACGCCGATCGCGGTGGCGCCGAGCAGCAGCGCCATATTGTCGGCACCCGCGACCAGGAAGAAGGCCGCGAACAGGGCGCCGCCGATGCAGCCGATCATCCGTTGCAATATGCGCTGGCTGACCGGGGCGAGGCCGCTCGACCCGATGCCCGTGACCGGCAGCAGCATCACCGCCATGATCATGATCGCGCCCTGCGCCAGCGCGGGCACAGGAATCCAGGCATTGAGCGCCACCAGCAGCGCCAGCGCCACGCCGGCTTGCAGCGCGTGGCGCAGCGAATCCCCGTGCCAGCCCGCGCCGGTCGCGGCGGGCGTGCGCTTGGCCGGCCAGCGGCGGCGCAGAGTCAGGGTGGAGGCCAGGCTGACGATCAGGCTGGCGGCGATACCGGCGAGCGTTTCGAGCACGCGGGTCTGGACGAATTCGGGCAGGGCGATCGCGGGATGCTCGATCTTGTCGAGCACGACCATGGCATAGGTCAGGCCGAAGAAGAGCCAGGCATAGGAACGGCGCGAGGTGATCGCGGCATAGAGGCTGATCGTCCCCATCAGCGCCAGCGCCGCGGCGGCGGCGGGCCAGTAGCCGACAATGAAGGGCGCGCTGCCCAGCGCGATCAGGCCGCCCGCGACCGTACCGATAATCCGCAGCACGCCGCGCGCCAATGTTTCGGCGGCATGGCCGCGCATCACCATATAGCCGGCAAAGGCGGCCCAGGAGACATGGGTGGCGCCGAGCAGATGGGCGAGCAGGATCGCGCCCAGCACCGACAGCGCGCATTCCAGTTCATCGATGGTGCGCGGCGTCACGCGGTCGAGCAGCGAGGAAAAGGGGCGCGGCTTAGGGACTTAGTGCCGCAGCGGGACAGTAAAGGCCAGTGCGGGATATTTGCTGCTTCCTATCCGTTTCGTTGCGCTGGAAACAGATTGGGAAGGGGAGGGCATGTGATGCGGGCATGGAGCGCGGCGATCCTGATGGCGATGGCGGCGCAGGGTGGTGCGGCCTGGGCGCAGGACCAGCGGGAATTCTGCGCCGACCGGCCGGGGCTTGATACCCCGCCCTGCACCATGGCGCCGGGCAAGGTACAGGTCGAACTGGGGCTGGGCGACTGGACCCGCGAGCAGGATGCGGAGAACCGCATCGACACTGTGAACTTCGGCGACGCGCTGCTGCGCATCGGCCTGACCGACAGCCTGGAAGCGCAACTGGGCTGGACCGCCTTTGGCCATGTGCGCACGCGCGATCGGGTAACCGGCGCGGTCGAGAAGGACAGCGGCATCGGCGACATGCGCGTCGCATTGCGGCAGAATCTGCGCAATCCCGATGGTTCGGGCTTCTCGATCGCGGTCATGCCCTATGCCAGCCTGCCGACCGGCGGCGACGCGATCGGCGATGGCGACTGGGGCGCCGGGATGCTGGTACCGATCAGCTATGATCTGGGGCAGGGTTTCAGCCTGCTGGCAACGCCGGAAGTGGATGCGGCGGTCGATGAGGATGGTGACGGCAGGCATCTCGCCTATGGCAGCGTCGCCGGGCTGGGCTTCGATATCAGCGACAGCCTGTCCGGATCGATCGAAGCGTCGCTGATGCGCGACGATGATCCCGATGGCCATGCCACCCAGGCGCTGGCCGGGCTGTCGCTGGGCTGGCAGGCGGGCGACGACATGCAGTTCGACTTCGGAGGCAATCTGGGCCTCAACCACGATAGTCCCGATGCAGAACTCTATGTCGGCGTCGTCAGGCGCTTCTGACCCTTAGAGCGTCCTCCGATTAGGGTGAATCGGAGGATGCTCTAATTTTCTTCAAAATGCTCTAGCGCTTCTCATGATTGGCGACCACCGCGCGCGACACGGCCTGCATCAGTTGCCAGCGTTCGGGGATCGACACGGTGGTGCTGCCGATCATCACCGCAACCGCATAGCTGGTGCCGTCGGGCGCGGTCATGATGCCGACATCATTATAGCCGGTCGATCGCGGCGGCAGATCCTGCCCGGTGCCGGTCTTGTGCATATAGGTCCAGCTATGGGGGACACCGCCCTTGATCCGTTGCGGCCCGGTCTTGGCTTCCTCCATGAAGTTCATCAGCACGCGTGCCGATGCGGAAGAGAGCATGTCGCCTTCCTTCAGCTTGGCCAGCGCCTGCACGATCGATGCCGGCGCGGCGCCATCGGGCGGGCTGGCGAGATAATTGTCGAGCGCCTTCTGCCGCACCGACATGGGCAGCGCGGCGCGGGCGGCGTAGAAATTGCGGCCGATCGAATAATCCTGCCGCCAGTCGAGGCCGGCGGTGGTCGATTGCAGCAGGCGTTCGCCTGGACCAAAGCGGATATTGGCGATGTGGCGGCGCGCCAGATAGCCGCGCACCGCATCCGGCCCGCCGACCGCGCGCAGAAGCGTGTCGTTGGCGGTATTGTCGCTCTGCGTCATCGCGCGGCGCATCAGGTCGGAATAGGTGGTGGTCCAGCCGCTCGATCCCACCATCGCCGCGCTCGGCTGGTGGAACAGGGTCAGATCCTTCTTCGTGATGGTGGTCGAATCGGCGAGACGGATCTTGCCGCGATCAACCGCGTCGAGGAAGGTCATCGATACCCACAGCTTCGACACGCTCTGCTGCGGGAACAGGGCATTGCCATTATAGGCGACGGTCCAGTCCGCCCCGACCCGGCGCACCGCGATGCCGACCTTGCCACGGAAGCTCTGGCCCAGATTCTGGATCACGCTGACGAGTGCGGGCGAGGGCTGCTCGCGCTGGTCGATATCCTTGAACGGGGCGGGGGGATTGGCGACCTGCTTGATCGGCCATGTGTTGGTCGTGGGCTGCACCGTCTGGCGCGGCGGATTATTCGGTCGCGCGCTGCTGGCCTGGGCACCCGGCTGGGGGGGCGCGCCGACGCAGGCGGACAAGGCAACCACCGCAAGCACAAGGCGCGACGAGACGCGCCTGCTATCATTCGAACTCATCACTAACCCCGCGCTTCAAGCCGTTACAAGGCGCGGCGACCCGCATTGTAGGCAAGGACGATGCGACGAATGATTCCACAATTGCGATGTAAGGAGTCTGAACGGCGGAGCGGCGCTCAGTTGCGGTTCAGCGGCGGGGCGGCAATAGGGAGCGGATGACGGACGGACTGATGGATCGACGCAGCCTGCTCTGCGGCGCGGGCGCACTGGCGGCGGGATGGGCGATGCCGGCACTGGCGGCGGATTTTGCCTCGCGCCGGATCACGGTGACGGTGCGCGGCAGCGGCCGGGACGTGCTGCTGATCCCCGGCCTTGCCAGCGGTCCGGGCATCTGGAACGGCGTGACGGGGCAGATGCCGGGCTATCGCTGGCATCTGATCCATGTCCGCGGTTTTGCGGGCCTTGCCGCCGACGCCAATGGCAGCGGGCCGGTGGTGCAGCCGGTGGCGGACGAGATCGCCCGCTATATTGCCGCCGCCGGACTGCGGCGACCGGCGGTGGTCGGGCACAGCATGGGCGGCACGCTGGCGATGATGCAGGGCCTAAAAGGCCTCGCCAGCCGGGTGATGGTGGTCGACATGCTACCCGCCGGGGCGGCGATGGTCGGCGGCACCGCCAATGGCATGGGCTATCTGGCCGACCAGCTCAGCCAATATTTCACCGGCACGGCGGCCGGGCGCCGTTATCTCGCCCAGATCGTCGCGCAGGCGCCGGGGGCGGAGGGCAGCAATCCGGAGGTGATCGCCACCGCGCTGCGTGACCTGGCCAATACCGATCTTGGCCCCCAGCTCGGCCGGATCGGGGTGCCGATGTCGGTGGTCTATGCCGTCGGCACGGACCAGGCCCAGTCGGTCGAGATCACCCGGCGCTTCCGGGCTGCCTATGCGGCCAAGAAGGACGCGAAGCTGATGCCGATCGGGCCGAGCGGCCATGTCGTGATGGCCGACCAGCCGACCCGGTTCAATGCGGCGCTCGGCAATTTCCTCAAAGGCGTTTGACCTCGATCAAAGCGCCGGCCTGCGTCGGCGCTAATTTGGTCGGCGAGACGACGCCCCTGGCGTTTGCTCCTCCTCCCTTCAAAGGCGCGGCTGCCCGGCCGCGCCTCTTTTTTGGGTCAGGGTGCCAGCACCGTGTCGACGGCTTGCGCCAGCGTCTCGGGATAGTCGAGCGTGTAGTGGAGGCCCCGGCTTTCCTTGCGATGGAGCGCCGAGCGGACCACCAGCCGGGCGACCTCCAGCAGGTTGCGCAGTTCGATCAGGTCCGGCGTCACGCGGAAATTGCCGTAATATTCATCGACTTCCTTCGACAGCAGGTCGATGCGATGCTGGGCGCGCTCCAGCCGCTTGGTGGTGCGGACGATGCCGACATAGTCCCACATGAAGCGGCGGATTTCCTTCCAGTTATGCTGGACGATGACCTCTTCGTCGCCATTGGTGACGCGGCTTTCGTCCCACGGCCGGATTGGCGGCGGGGCGGGCAGTTCGTTCCAATGGGCGCGGATATGCTTGGCCGCCGCCTCGCCGAAGACGAAACATTCGAGCAGCGAGTTGGAGGCGAGGCGATTGGCGCCGTGCAGGCCGCTTTCGGTCACTTCGCCAGCGGCATAGAGGCCGGGCAGGTCGGTGCGGCCGTCCAGGTCGATGATGACGCCGCCGCAGGTATAATGCTGCGCCGGGACGACCGGGATCGGTTCCTTGGTGATGTCGATGTCGAGATCGAGCAGCCGGGCATAGATGGTCGGGAAATGCTGCTTCACGAACTCGGGCGGCTTGTGGCTGATGTCGAGATGGACATAGTCGAGGCCCAGGCGCTTGATCTCATGGTCAATGGCGCGGGCGACCACGTCGCGCGGCGCCAGTTCGGCGCGGGCGTCGAAACGGGGCATGAAGCGCTCGCCGCCGCCCGGCACGCCGGGCGGGAGCTTCAGGTGGCCGCCTTCGCCGCGCACCGCCTCGGTGATCAGGAAATTCTTGACCTCCAGATTATAGAGGCAGGTGGGGTGGAACTGGTTCATCTCCATGTTCGACACGCGGCAGCCCGCGCGCCAGGCCATGGCGATGCCATCGCCGGTCGCGCCCCTTGGCGCGGTGGAGAAGAGATAGGTGCGGCCCGCGCCGCCGGTGCACAGGATGGTCGCGCGGCCGAGGATCGTGTCGACATGGCCGGTCTGCTTGTTGAAGGCATAGACGCCCCAGACATGGCCATCGCCCGAATAGCGCTCGCCATGGCGCGAGGTGATGAGATCGACCGCGACCATATCCTCCATCAGGGTGATGTTGGGATTGGCGCGCGCGGCCTTGAGCAATGCGACCTGCACGGCGTGGCCGGTGGCGTCGTCGACATGGACGATGCGGCGATGGCTGTGACCGCCCTCGCGCGTCAAATGCCAGCGTTCGCCGAACTCGTCGCCATCCCCTTCTTCGTTGGGATTGAAGGGCACGCCCAGTTCCGCCAGCCGCTCGATCGCCGCGGGGGCTTCGGACACGACGAATTCGACCGTGTCCTGATCGTTGAGGCCGGCACCGGCGACCATCGTGTCATGGACATGGGCCGCGAAACTGTCACCCGCATCGAGTACCGCGGCGATGCCGCCCTGCGCCCAGTTGGTCGATCCGCCATCCAGCGCGCCCTTGGCCAGCACCACCACCTTGCGGTCCTGCGCGAGGTTGATGGCGGCTGTCAGCCCGGCCGCGCCGGAACCGATGATGACGACGTCATGGGTGATGGTGGGCATATATATTCACTCTCCGGGCTTTTGCCCTATCCCGTTCGGTTCGAGCTTGTCGAGAACCCTGCGCACCGGTTCTCGACAGGCTCGAACCGAACGGGGTCTCTTTAGGCAGCCGCCGTCAGGTTGAGGAAGACATCCTCCAGGTCGGGGTCGCGGGTGACGACGTCGACGATGGCGAGGCCGCCGGCCTGTACCGCGCTCAGCACCTGGCCGGCATTGGCGCGGTTCTTCATATAGGTGATGGTGAGGGTGCGTTCGTCGGTCAGTTCGACCTTCTCGAAGCTGGGATCGCTCGGCGGGGTGACGATGTCGCGGTCGACGGTGACCTGCACCACCTTTTCCTGCGCCATCGCGATCAGCTCGCGGGTCGGCTTGTCGGTGATGACCCGGCCATGGTTGATGATGCCGATGCGGTCGCACAGCTCCTCGGCCTCTTCGAGATAATGGGTGGTGAGGACGATCGTCACCCCCATCGCGTTCAGTTCCTTCACATAGGCCCAGAGCTGCTGGCGCAGCTGCACGTCGACGCCGGCGGTCGGTTCGTCCAGCACCAGGATCGGCGGCGAATGGACCATCGCCTTGGCCACCAGCAGCCGGCGCTTCATGCCGCCCGACAGGGTGCGGGCATAGGCATTGGCCTTGTCCTCCAGATGGACCGCGCGCAGCAGCTCCATCGAACGGCGCCTGTCCTTGGGCACGCCATAATAGCCGGCCTGGTTCTCCAGCGTCTCGAACGGCGTGAAGAAGGGATCGAAGACGATCTCCTGCGGCACGATGCCGATGCTGTTCTTCGCATTGCGCGGATTGGCGTCGATGTCGAAGCCCCAGATGCTGGCCGAGCCGCTGGTCTTGTTGACGAGGCCGGCGAGGATGTTGATCGTGGTCGACTTGCCCGCGCCATTGGGGCCGAGCAGGCCATAGATCTGGCCGCGCGGGATGGTGAGGTTGATCCCGTCGAGCGCGCGCTTGCCGCCCTTATAGACCTTGGTCAGGTCGCGGATCTCGATGGCGGCTTGCGCAGGCTGGTCGGTCATGGCTGATCTCTATGGGGATCGAAGCGGGGGAAGGGAAGGGGCTGAAACGACGCGACAGTTGAAAGTTCACAGTGTTCTGCGTCGCGATTTCCGGGCGATTTCGGCGGAAACGCGCCTGTAACGCGCCGGTGACGCGACACCGACGCGACACCGACGCGACACTAAAGTCACGCCGAAGCGACAGTCAGGCGACAGCGAAACGACAGTGAGGCGACATTTACCGGCCGATCGGCCCCCTGCGCGGGCGGATCGGCGCGAGCGGATCGGCTAGACGGGCGGCGTGGAGCGCCAGCGCGCTGGCCCAGCTGCGGTCGAAGCCGGTCCCAGCCAGACGATCGCGCAGCCGGTGCGCGCTGGAGCGGGACATGCCCACCATCTGCGCGGCATGGCTGATATTGCTGGTTTCGAGCAGCGCGGCGAGGAAGCGGCGCTGGCGTTCGGGCGTCCATTGACGGCGGGGACGCCGGGTTTCGGGGACGGGTGGATTGGGGAGGGGCTGGTCCATCCATCAGGATAGATCAGGAAAAGCGCGTGTAGGAAAGACGGGAGGTTCGCCTGTCCATGACGGTCCAGGCGAGGCCCGGCTGGCCTATTTGAACGAGGCCAGGCATTCCACTTCGAGCGGGGCGCCGAGTGCCAGGCCGTCGGCGCCGAAGGCGCTGCGGGTGGGCAGGCGCTTGCCCTCGAAATAGCTGACATAGGTGGTGTTGAAACGCGGCCAGTCGGCCATGTCGTCCAGCATCACCGTGCATTTGACGACATGGCCGAAGTCGAGGCCATTGTCCTTCAATATCTTGCCGATCGAATCCATCGCGTTGCGGACGGCGGCGTCGAACCCTTCCTTGTGCGGGTCCATGCCGTCGGGCACCTGGCCGATCTGGCCCGACATATAGAGCATGTCGCCGACCCGGATCGCGGGCGAGAAGGGCAGCTTGGCCGGCAGCGGCTTCTGCGCGGCGGCGGGGGCGGCGATCATGAGGCTGGCGAGAAGGGCGGGGGCGAGCAGCTTTTTCATCATAAGGCTCCGAAAAGGATCAGACGCGGGGCAGGGCGGCGATCAGCCGTTCGACATCCCTGTCATCGTTGAACAGCGATGGCGAGATGCGGAAATAATTGTCGTGGACGGACAGGCGGACCTGTGCCCGCGCCAGCGGATCGGTGAGCAGGCCCTTCGCATTGGGCAGGACGCAGCTCAGCAGCGGGCTGGTCGTGCCCGGCGGGGTGATGAGGCGATAGCCCTTGCGCGGCAGTTCGTCGCGCAACTGGCCGATCAATTGCTGGGCATGGGCCTGGATCGCCGGGACGGTGAGGGCGCAGATGTAGCTGATCGAATGATCGAGCATGGCGCTGATCGCCTGGGCATAGGTGCCAGTGCCGAAATGGCCGAGCGCGCCGGGGCGAGCGACATAGCTGGTCGGCGCATCGCCGGGCGGATCGAGCGGGAAGACATGGGTTTGTGGCGGGGAGAGGCCGATGCCCGGCGGCGCATCGGGCGCGGCAAAGCCATAATAGCCATATTCGGCCCGGGGCAGCCGATCCGCCACGCCGCGCCGGACATAGAGGAAGCCGAGGCCAAAATCGCCCATCAGCCATTTGTAGGTGGCGCAGGCGGCAAAATCGACGCCGCTGTCATGCAGGTCGATCGGCACCGCGCCGGCGGCATGGATGATGTCGGCATAAACCAGCGCGCCGACCTTGTGCGCCATCGCGCTGATCGCCTTCAGGTCATGCTGAAAGCCATTATAGGTGGAGACGGCCGAGACGCTGACCAGCTTCGTCCCCGGCGTGATGGCGCGGGCCATGTCCTCGGGCGCGATGCGGCCCTCGCGCGCCTGCACCCAGGCGACATCGACGCCCTGTTTTGCCATTTCCTGATACATGGGGAAGGCGGCGTAGAAATGGAGCGTGTCGGTGACGACGCGGCCGCCATCATGCGGGAAGCCCAGTGCGCGCAGCACCGCCTGCTCGCCCATGGTGGTGGACTGGACCCAGGTGATCTCGTCCGCATCGGCGCCCATCAGCGCGGCGAATTTCGCGATCAGCGCGGCGCGGTCGACCGGTTTGCGCGCGGCGGCGACGGGATCGAGCGTGCGGCCGGCGAGATAGGCGTCGGCGGCGGCCCTGGCGCCCAGGCTCACCGGATGGGTGGAGGCGCTGTCGAAATAGGCGAGCGGGGTGGCGGCGAAGCTGGCCTTGTCGGGGAGCGATGGCGGTGCGGCGACGGCGCGGGCGGCCTGTGCCGCCAGTGGCACGGCAAGCGCTGCACCGAGTGCCTGGCGCCGGCTGAGGCTCATGCCATGATCCGGGCGAGCGCGGTCTTGAACGCCTGCATCTCGGCCGGCGTGCCGAAGGAGACGCGGACCCAGTCGTCCATATGCTTGCGCGGGCCGCCGATGAAGATCTTCTCTTTGGCGAGGGCGGCGGTGACATCGGCGCCTGGGCGACCGACATGGATCATCGCGAAGCTGGTCTGCGACGGCAGATAATTGAGGCCGCGCGCGTCGAGCCAGGCGAAGAGATCGTCGCGCACCGCCTTGTTATAGGCCTTGCGCTGGGGCAGCAGCGTGGGATCGAGCAGGCTGGCTTCGGCTGCGACCACGGCCGGCATCGGCGTGATGTTGACGCCATAGTCGGCCATGCCGTCGAGCAGATCCTTGCGCCCGGCGATCAGGCCGCAGCGCAGGCCGGCCAGGCCGTAGATCTTCGAGAAGGTGCGGGTGACCAGCACGTCCGCGCCCTTCGCGACCAGGTCGAGGCAGCTCTGCGCGTCGCTATAATGGATATAGGCCTCGTCGACGAGCAGTACGGAGCTGGCCGGCTTGTTGGCGAGCAGCCATTCGATGTCGGCGCGCGGGATGGGCAGGCCGGTCGGGTTGTTGGGATTGCAGAGATAATAGACGCCGGCGTCCGGCGCGGCGGCCAGCAGCTTGCGGACGTCGGCGGTGAAATCGCCGGCCAGCGGCAGGGCGACGGCGCGGGTGACCGGCTGGTTGTCCTTGCCCAGGAAGCCCTGGTCGAAGGTCGGCTCGAAATAGGCGATCGGGCGGCTTTTCGATGAATAGGTCAGCGCGACCGAGCGCAGCGGCATGAAGGAGCCGGGATGAACCTGAACCTGGTCGGGCGTCAGGCCGTTCTGGCGGGCGAACAGGCTTTCCAGCTTCGAGGCGAAGGCCATGCCATAGCGGCCGGCGAGCGGATCGAGCCCGGACAGCGCCTGCAGCGCGGCGGGGGCGGGGCCGAGCGGATTTTCGTTGCTGTTGATGAAGATGCCGTCGGTGAGGGTCGCGACCATCGCCTTGGGATCATCGCTCATCGCCACCTTGCGGTCGCGCTGGGCGAGGGCGGGCGCCGCACCGGCTATTGCCGCCGCGCCCATGGCACCGCGCATCAGCATGCGGCGGCTGAGAGTATCCGGACGGTCGGTCATGGTTTTCGCTTCCCCCTGATGGGGATCGAGGCATCGATCCACATCCCTATCATTGTTGCCGCGTCCTGCGAGCCGCCGGTCGTGCCGACCGGCTTCAGGACGCTGACAAAGCAAAAGGGCCGGTCTCCTGGGAGACCGGCCCTTGTGTTCTAGCCTATCAGAACTTGAAGTCTACGCGGGCGTAGTAATAGCCACCGGCCGAGCCATAGGCACCGTGACCATAATAGGAGTTCCAGCTGGTGGAGCCGTTCTCATAGGGCGACTGGCCGGGGAGGACGGTCACGCCGCTGAGCAGCTTGGGCTTTTCGGGGCGCTTGTCGAACAGGTTGTTCGCGCCGATCGAGAACTTCACATAATCGGTGAAGTCATAGCCCAGCTCCAGATCGGTGATGCCGGTCGCCTTGACCACGCCGTCACGTTCAAGCGGCTGGCCGTTCATCGCCGCTGCCGAAAGGGCCGAGCGGACGAGGATGCTGGTCTTGCCGTAGAAGGTCTGGCGCAGGTTGGCCGAGAAGGGGCCGCTGGCGAAGTTGATGCCGGCGACAATCTTGTAGTCGGGCGAAGCGTCTTCGATGTAGCTTTCCGACTGCGCGCTGAACAGGCTGGTGTTCTTGTTGTCGGTGATCTTGGTCTTGTTGTAGTTCGCGTTCAGCGACAGGTTGAGCTTGCCGAAGTCGAGCGGCACGACATAGTTGGCCGAGAAGTCGACACCATAGGTTTCCGTGTCGATCAGGTTGGTGAAGCTCGCCACGCCCAGCGTCTGCAGACCGGTGTCGAGCACCAGGCCGGTGGACGCGATCGCCGCGAGAATGTCTTCCGCACCGGCGACGGGCAGACCGCCCTGAATGGCCGGCAGCGAAGCCGTTGCCGAGATACGATCCTTGATCTTGATATAATAGCCATCGATCGTGATCGCGAGCTTGGGAGCCGGACGCAGGACGATGCCTGCCGAGAAGTTGGTCGACTTTTCCGGACGCAGAGCATTGAAGCCCAGCAGCATGGCGGCTGGCGAACCGGCCGGCAACTGGAGCACCGCGCTGGTCGGGCCGACATTGACGGTCGAGTAGAAGGATTCCGCAAGCGTGGGCGCACGGAAGCCGGTGCTGGCCGTGCCACGGATCGCGAAGGCATCCGAGAAGTCGTAGCGGGTGGTGATCTTGCCGATCGTGGTGTCGCCGAAGTCGCTATAATCTTCATAGCGGCCGGCAAGGTCGATGGTCCAGCCTTCGACCGGGCTGGCGATCAGGTTGATGTAACCAGCCTTCGAACTGCGGCTGTGCTTGCCGGCATCGACATCCTTGTAGCCGGGGAAGGACTGGACGCCTTCCTTGTAGGTCGATGCGAAGTCGCCGGCGACGATTTCATAGGTGTCGCGACGATATTCGCCACCGAAGGCCAGGGTCAGCGGTTCGGCCATGCCAACGTCGAACTCCTTGCGGATGTCGAGGGTGTTGGTCAGCTGGCTAAGCTTGAAGCCGCCGTCATAGGCGTCGGTCGGCGTGTAGGGCGTGATGCTGGAGTCATTCTGTGCAGCCGTATAGCTTTCGATCCACATGGCGCGATGCGCGGATTCGATCGTCCAGATCTTGTTCTGGTCATAGCCATAGGTGGTGCTGACGTCATAGTTCCAGCCGCCGCCAAATTCGCCCTTGGCGCCAACCGTGAAGCTATATTCCTTCTGCTCCACCTTCTGCTGGGGGACCATGCCGAACGTGCCGGTGTCACCAAAGCAGGTGCTGGTGTCGGTGGTGCTGGCGCAGATGCGGTTGGGCGGACGATAGCCCTGCTTGGCATAGCCGACGCGACGCGACACGTCGCCGAAGCTGTAGAGTTCGACGCCGCCGAAATCATAGCCCATATTGTAGAAGAGCAGGTTGAGCTGCGACTTGGCCTGGCCGCCGTTGATGCCGTTGAGGTCGAGGCCAGCCCAGGCGGGGTCATAATAATTGTTGGTCGATCCGAACGAGCCCGGATAGGTGCCGGCCGTCGGCACATAGGGATTGCCGTCAATGTCCGACATGGTCACCTGGCCGGTGCCGGTCGAGGTGTAGTTCTGGCGACGATGGAAGCCGGTCAGGTTGAAGAAACCGTCTTCGCCCAGCTTGAAGCCGACATTGCCCGACGCCGAGAACAGTTCGCCCTCGCTGTTGTAATATTGGCCGCCAGTGACCTTGAAGCTGCCGCCTTCGCTGTCATCCTTGAGGATCATGTTGATGGCGCCGGCGATCGCGTCGGTGCCGTAGACGGCGGCGGCGCCATCCTGCAGCACTTCGATGCGGGATACGGCATCTGGCGGAATGAGGTCGATGCTGGGCGCGGCCGAACCCTGGAACGGACCGGCGATGACCTGAAGAATGGCCGAGCCATGGCGACGCTTGCCGTTCACCATCACCAGCGTGTGGTTGGGGCTCAGGCCACGCAGACGGGCCGACAGCGAGAAGTTCGACATGTCGGTGCCCTGGGTCTGGGCGGTGAAGCTTGGCACCATCTGGGTCAGGGCCTGGTTGAGGTTCGGCTGGCCGACATGGCTCAGCGCTTCCTCGCCGAAGACCTGAACCGGCGCGGCGCTTTCCGCGGCCTGCATGCCGGTTGCGCGGGTGCCGGTAACGATGATGGCTGCACCTTCATCGGCCTGCGGTTCCTGCGGTGCTTCCTGCGCCATGGCGCAGGCCGACCAGGATGATGCGGCGATCAGAGAAATTTTTAGAGCAGATAGTCTATTCATTCGATGCCCCCTGATTTTGTCATTATATCGACATAGGGGGTGACGAATGATCTGCGGAATATCCTCTATTGCGCCGCACAAAATTTAAGTAAAAATGAAATGTTTCTGCAATTTTTCCGTGCCAGGATTCGTGAGCTTATTATGATACTGCCGGGCTGTGCAATTATATGCAATGCATCGACATTGATGCATTTTGCAATCAACTGGCATGGCGGGTTTTTGATCCTAGTTCGTTGTTGATTTACTTATGCCTTATCCGCCTTTTGCGGCGGCGATGAGCTTGCGGGCCTCTGCGCCGGTCCAGTCCATGGCTCCGACCACGCGCGCAACCTCCTTGCCCTTGGCATCATAGAGGACGGTGGTCGGCAGGACGCCGGTGGCATAGCCCAGGCCGAGCTTGTTCTCCGGATCGGTCCAGCCCTTGAGGTGGGGTAGCTTGTGCTTGGCGAAGAACGGCTTGATCGCGGCCTGGCCCTGCACGTCCTGCGAGATCGTCAGTACCGCCAGGCTCCTGTCACCTTCGCTGTCACTTTGCGCGGCGAGGGCGTCGAGCGTCGGCATCTCCGCCACGCAGGGCGCGCACCAGGTCGCCCAGAGATTGACCAGCAGCGGGCGGCCGGCAAAGTCCTGCAGGGTCGCCGTGCCGCCCTGCGGATTTTCGAACGCGAAGGTCGGCGCAGGCGTGCCCGCCTTGCTGCGGTCGATCGTGTAGTTGAATTCGCCCTTCGCACTGTCGCCGGCAGCGGGCTGCACTTCGTCGCCCGTCACCTTGCCGCTGGCGCTCGCATTGGCTTGCCCCGCGGGCGGGGATTGCCTATCGCATGCCGCCAGCCCAGCCAGCAGGAGCAGTGTCATTACCGAGCGCAAGGACGATATCATGGAAGCAGGCTCCAACAGCATGTGGGGTGGCCGGTTCGCGGCCGGCCCGGCATCGATCATGCGTGAGATAAATGCCTCCATCCCCTTCGACAAGCGCTTGTGGAAACAGGATATCGCCGGGTCCAAGGCGCATGTCGCGATGCTGGCCAAGCAGGGCATCGTCGATGGCGAGGATGCGCAGGCGATCACCGAGGGGCTGAACCGGATCGCGGCGGAATATGAAGCCAATGGCGTTCCGGTCAATCTGGACCTGGAAGATATCCACATGGTCACGGAGTCGCGGCTGGCCGAACTGATCGGCCCGGCCGCCGGACGCCTGCACACCGCGCGCAGCCGCAACGACCAGGTGGCGACCGATTTCCGCCTGTGGGTCCGCGACGCCATGGATGAGGTGATGGCGGGCCTGGCCGGCTTGCAGCAGGCGCTGCTCGCCCGCGCCGAGGAGCATGCCGATGCGGTGATGCCGGGCTTCACCCATCTCCAGTCGGCGCAGCCGGTGACGCTGGGCCATCATCTGATGGCCTATTATGAAATGGTCCGCCGCGACCGCAGCCGCTTTGCCGATGCGCGCGTGCGGCTGGACGAATGCCCGCTGGGTGCCGCCGCGCTGGCCGGCACCGGCTTCCCGATCGATCGCCATGCCACGGCGGCGGCACTGGGCTTTGCCAAGCCGACCGACAACAGCCTGGACAGCGTGTCGGACCGCGACTTCGCGCTCGACTATCTGATGGCGGCGACGCAGGCGTCGCTGCATCTGTCGCGCCTGGCCGAGGAATTCATCATCTGGGCGAGCCAGCCCTTCGGCTTCGTCAAGCTGCCCGACGCCTATTCGACCGGCAGCTCGATCATGCCGCAGAAGCGCAATCCGGACGCGGCCGAACTGGTGCGCGGCCATGCCGGCCGCATCATGGGCTGCATGAATGCGCTGTGCGTGACGATGAAGGGCCTGCCGCTCGCCTATTCCAAGGACATGCAGGACGACAAGCCGCCGGTGTTCGAGGCGCATGACCTGCTGGGCCTGTCGATCGCGGCGATGACCGGCATGGTCGAGACGGTGACGTTCCGCGCCGACCGGATGCGCGGGCTGGCCGAAAGCGGTTTTGCCACCGCGACGGACCTGGCCGACTGGCTGGTGCGCGAGGGCGACATTCCCTTCCGCGAGGCGCATCATATCACCGGGCGCGCGGTGGCGGCGGCGGAGGAAGCCGGCGTGCAGCTGGCCGACCTGCCGCTCGACACGCTCAAGGCCATTGATGCGCGTATCGACGATCGCATCTATGCGGTATTGACGGTCGATGCGTCGGTCGCCAGCCGCAAGAGCCATGGCGGCACGGCGCCCGATCAGGTGCGCGCGCGGATCGCCGCGGCGCGCGCGACACAGGAGTGAGGCAGATGGCACGGCATGTCCGCAACGGGCTGATGATCGGGGCAATGGCGCTGGCGCTGGCCTCCTGTGGTGGCCGTGAATCGCTCAAACCCGTGGCGGGCCAGAAATTGCCTGCCGTGCCGGTGGGGGCGGCGACCGCGCCGACTGCCGCCGACATGATGGATCCGGGCACCCAGGCCCGCCCGGAACGTAACGTCGAACTGCTGACCCAGTCTCGCCAGCGCGGCAATGACGAGTTCGACCTGCCGCCGGAAAGCCGGCCGCAACAATAGTCCCTATTCCCGCAAGGATCAGACCTTGGACCATTTCGATTATGTAGACGGCACCATGCATGTGGAGCAGGTGCCGATGACGGAAATTGCGCAGCAGGTCGGCACCCCGGTCTATGTCTATTCGACCGCGACGCTGGAACGCCATGTCGGCGTGTTCCGCGAAGGGCTGTCCCAGCTCGACAATCCGCTGATCGCCTTTGCCGTGAAGGCCAATCCCAACGCCGCCGTGCTGGCGACGCTGGCGAAGCTGGGGCTGGGCGCGGACGTGGTGTCGGGCGGCGAGTTGCAGCGCGCCGTGGCTGCGGGCATTCCGGCCGATCGCATCGTCTTTTCCGGTGTCGGCAAGACGGCCGAGGAAATGAAGCTGGCGCTGGAGCTGGGCATTTTCCAGTTCAACCTGGAAAGCGAACCGGAAGCGGAAATGCTGTCGGAGGTCGCGCTGTCGATGGGGAAGAAGGCGCCGGTCGCCTATCGCATCAACCCCGATGTCGACGCCGGCACCCATGCCAAGATTTCGACCGGCAAGTCGGAAAACAAGTTCGGCATCCCCTATGACCGGGCGCTGGAAAGCTATGCCGCCGCGCGCGACCTGCCGGGCCTCGATGTCCAGGGCGTCGCCGTGCATATCGGCAGCCAGCTGACCGACCTGGCGCCGCTGGAGGCGGCCTTCGTCAAGGTCGGCGCGCTGATCGCGCAGTTGCGCGTGGCCGGCCATGACATCCGCACCGCCGATCTGGGCGGCGGCCTGGGCGTGCCCTACGACCCGTCGCAGCCGCTGCCGCCGAGCCCGGCCGACTATGGCGCGATGGTGACGCGGGTGACGCAGGGCTGGGATGCGCGGCTGATGTTCGAGCCGGGCCGGGTGATCGTGGGCAATGCCGGCGTGCTGCTGTCGAAGGTGATCCGCGTCAAGCAGGGCGCGCAGGCGCCGTTCGTGATCGTCGATGCGGCGATGAACGACCTGATGCGGCCCAGCCTCTATGACGCATGGCACGATATCCGCGCGGTGGCGCCGGACGGCAACCGGATCGCGTCGAACGTGGTCGGGCCGGTGTGCGAGACCGGCGATACCTTTGCCATGGGCCGCGACATGGATGTGGTGGCGGCCGGCGACCTGCTGACCTTCATGACCGCCGGCGCCTATGGCGCGACCATGGCGGGCACCTATAACAGCCGATCGCTGACCCCCGAGGTGCTGGTGTCGGGCGGTAAATGGGCGGTGGTCCGCGCGCGTCCGCCGATCGAGGCGCTGATCGCGGGCGACCATATCCCCGACTGGGTGGCTGGCTGATGCACAGCCTGCCCGTCTTTCTGCGGCTGGAGGGGCGGGCGGTCATCCTGACCGGAGAAGGCGAGGCGGCCGATGCCAAGCGCCGGCTGCTGGAGCGCGCTGGCGCGCGCATCGTCGGCGAGGATGATGCGGATGCGCGGATCGCGATCGTGTCGGATGGCGATGCGGCAGTGGTGGCGCGACTGCGCGCGCGCGGCGTGCTGGTCAATGCGACCGACAAGCCGGACCTGTGCGATTTCACCCTGCCCGCGATCGTCGATCGCGACCCGGTGCTGATCGCGATCGGCACGGGTGGCGCGTCGGCGGGGCTGGCGGCGGCGCTGCGGCAGCGGATCGAGGCCTTGTTGCCGAGCGGGCTGGGCGATCTGGCGCGGGCACTGTTTGCGGCGCGGGGGCGCTTGCGCGACCTGTGGCCCGATGCGGGCGCGCGGCGGCAGGCGATCGGCAAGGCGCTGGCGCCGGGCGGGGCGATCGATCCGATGGGGCTTGATCCGAATGTCGATGTCTGGCTGGCGGAAAATCCGGAGGCGGACAATAGCGCGCTATATCTTGTCCAGCTGTCGTCGGCCGATCCCGACGACCTGACCGTGCGCGATGCGCGGATGCTGGCGCTGGCCGACCGGGTCTATCATGATGGGTCGGTGGCGCCGGCGATATTGGACCGGGCGCGGGCGGATGCCGAGCGGATCGCGGCGGATGGCCCGCCCGAACGGCTTGAAACCGGCCTCAGTCTATGGGTCAGTTCTGCCGCGCGCTGAGGCGGGCGACTTCATCCTGCAAGGCCTGGATCGAGGAGACGAGACGGGCGCGGTCGAGCTGCATTTCCTGCAGCGCGTCACGGGTTTCGCCCAGTTCCACGGCGCGGCGGGCGATGCGGGCGTCGAGTTCGGCATTGTGGCGGCTGAGCATGCCGAGCCGTTCGGCGCGGGCGCACAGATGGCGCAGCCGCGCATCGAGTAGGTCGAAATCGAATGGCTTGACGATATGGTCGTCGGCGCCGGCTTCCAGCACTTCGACGGCGGACTGGCTGTCGATGCGACCGGTCAGCATGACGATGCAGGCATGGGGGGCGAGCGCGGTGGCACGTATGCGCTTCATCGTCGCCACGGCGGGCAGCATCAGCAGGTCCATGTCGATCAGGATCAGGTCGACCGGACGCGTGACCAGCAGGTTAAGGGCGATGAAGCCATTTTCGGCCAGCACCACGTCATAGTTAAGCCGCGACAGGCGGCGGGCGATGACGGCGCGGGCGGTCGCATTCTCGTCGATCAGCAGCACGCGCAGCCGACGCGAGGCCGTGGCCCCGCTTTCCGGCTGCTGCGCGACGATCTGGTGAAGGGGCTTGCGCTTGAAAAACGGCATTGGATAGCAACTCCTGCGATCGGCAGGATAGAAGCTGGCGGCAAAGAAATGGTTAACGCGTCATGCCTTCGGCGCCATAGGCGCGCAGGAAGATGTCGACGGCGAAGGCGGCGTCGCTTTCCATCTGTTGCGGCGTGACCCGTTCGATCTGGCTGAGCAGCAGCAATTCATGGCAGCCCGATGTCGTCAGGCGCATCAGCACGCGGGCGGCCTTGTCGGGATCGTCGCGGCGCAACTGGCCGCGGTCCATCGCGCCTTCGAGGAAGCGGGCGAGCAGCATCCGCGTATGGCTGGGCGCCATTTCATAGAAGATGCGGCTCATTTCCGGGAAACGGCCACCTTCCGACGCGATCAGCCGGTGCAGGGCGATCGCTTCGGGCGATGTCACCTTTTCGAGCAGGCTGAGCGCGGTGCGGTGCAGCGTCGAGGGGAGGTCGCCGCCGGGGTCCAATATTTCCGAAAGCCGCGCGCGATAGGTGCTAGTCGCATTTTCGAGAACCGCGCGAAACAATTCCTCCTTGGAAGGGAAATGATTCCACAACGTGCCCTTCGACCCGCCCAATATGGCGGCGATGGCCGACATGCTGGTCGCGGCATAGCCATTTTCCAGAAAATGCCGGGCAGCCACCTCCAATATCGTCTGGCGCCGGTCGAGGCGGCGGGCCTCCCGACGACTGGGGGCTAAAGCTTTTTCCGGGCATGTCATATAAGCGTACCATAGAGTACGCTATTTATATTGACAAGGGTGGTACGGCGGGGCAAAGGCGATTTTCATACTGGATGGTACGGTTTGGATATGTCCGTGAGTCGCATCAGTTTTTCCATTCGCACCGGCGGTATTGCAGTGACAGCGCTGCTTCTGGCCGGCTGTGCTTCAATACCCGATCTGGGCGACAAGCCCGAGATTCGTGCGCCGCAGAGCGTGGAGGCGGGGCGCAGCCTGAGCGCCGACACGGTTGCCTGGCCCAGCGAGAATTGGTGGAGTGCCTATGGCGATCCGCAACTGACATCGCTGATCGAGGAGGGGCTGCGCAATTCGCCTGACATGGCGGTGGCGCTGGCGCGTTTCCGCCAGGCGACGGCGATGGCCCAGCAATCGGGCGCGGCGCTGCTGCCCACGGTCGACGCCACGGCCAATGCCGGCGTGACCAAGCAGAGCTATAATATGGGCATGCCCAAGGATTTCGTGCCGCAGGGCTGGCTGGGCACCGGCAAGGTCGGGCTGGACTTTGGTCTGGACATCGACCTGTGGGGCAAGAACCGGGCGTCGCTGGCGGCAGCCACGTCGGAGGCCCGCGCGGCCGAGATCGACGCGCAGCAGGCACGCCTGGCGCTGACCACCGCGATCGCCGATGCCTATGCCGACCTGGCCCGCCTCTATGACGAGGCGGAAATCCAGGAGCGCACGCTGGAAATCCGCACGGCCAGCCAGAAGCTGGTCGCCGATCGGCGGCAGAATGGCCTGGAAACGCGCGGCAGCGTGCGCCAGGCCGACGCCACCGTGTCCTCGGCCAAGGCGCAACTGGCGGCCGCCCGCGTGGCGATCGAGCTGCGCCAGCATCAGATCGCCGCGCTGATCGGCGCCGGGCCGGACCGCGGCCTGGCAATGACCCGGCCGCAGATCGGCCAGTTGGCGCCGCTGGGCCTGCCGGCGGACGTCACCACCAATCTGGTGGCGCGTCGTCCCGACGTCGCCGCCGCGCTGGCCCGGACGCAGGCCGCCGCCAGCCGGATCAAGGTGGCGCGGGCATCCTTCTATCCGGCGGTGAGCCTGAGCGCCCTGATCGGCGTCCAGTCGCTGGGATATGAAACGCTGTTCACCGGCACCGGTGCTTCGGGCGGGTCGACGTCCTTTGCGGACAATCTGTTCAAGAAGGATTCGCTGTTCGGCAGCGCCGGCCCGGCGATCAGCCTGCCGATCTTCCATGGCGGGCAATTGCGCGGCCAGTATCGCGGCGCGCGCGCGACCTATGATGAGGCGGTCGCCAGCTATGACAAGACGGTGCTGGGCGCCTATCAGGACGTCGCCGACGCCGTGACCAGCCGCCGGACGCTGGACCAGCGGCTGACCGATGCTAAGGCGGCGCTGACCGCGTCGCAGGATGCCTATGGCGTCGCCCAGCAACGCTACAAGGGCGGGCTTTCCACCTATCTCGACGTGCTGAACGTCGAGGACCAGCTGCTCGCGGCGCGTCAGTCCGTCGCGCAGCTGGAAGCGAGCGCCTTCTCTCTCGATATTGCCCTCATTCGCGCGCTCGGCGGCGGCTTTGCCGCGAGCGACGCTCAGTCCAAGGATCGACCCAATGGCTGATGCCGCCACCGAAACTTCCTCCGAACTGGCCGAGCAGCGCGGCAATGCCCGCAAGACCTGGCTGACCCGTCTGGCGATCGCCGTGCTGGTGGTCGGTGTCCTGTGGGCGGCCTGGTATTTCCTGATCGGCCGCAACCATGTCAGCACCGACAATGCCTATGTGAATGCGGAGGTCGCCCAGGTGACGCCCTTGCTGTCGGCGCAGGCGATCGAGGTCAACGTCACCGACACCCAGACGGTGAAGCGTGGTGACATCCTGGTGAAGCTGGACCCGACCGATGCGCAGATCGCGCTGCAGCAGGCCGAGGCCGATCTGGCCGATGCCCGTCGCCGCTTCCGCCAGACGAGCGCGACCAGCGGTTCGCTGTCGGCGCAGGTCGAGGCGCGTGGCGCCGACATCGTCCAGGCCCGTGCCCAGCTGGCGACCGCGCAGGCCGATTTCGACAAGGCCCGCATCGACCTGCAGCGCCGCGAGGCGCTGGTCGCGGGTGGCGCGGTTTCGGGTGACGAAGTCACCGCGGCGCGCAAATCCTATGCCGCTGCCAAGGCGGCGCTGGACCTGGCCCGTGCCGGTGTCGAGACCGCACAGGCGACCCGCAATGCCGCCACCGGCCAGCTGGCCGCCAATGACGCGCTGATCCGCGGTTCGACCGAGGAAAGTGATCCCGCGGTGATGGTTGCCAAGGCGAAGCTGGAAGACGCCAAGCTGGACCTGGAACGCACGATCATCCGTGCGCCGATCGACGGCGTGGTGACCAAGCGTGCGGTGCAGATCGGCCAGCGTGTCGCGCAGGGCAGCCCGATCATGAGCATCGTCCCGCTGTCGCAGGTCTATGTCGACGCCAATTTCAAGGAACGCCAGCTGCGCCATGTGAAGGTGGGCATGCCCGCCACGGTGGTGGCCGACATCTATGGCGGCGACGTCGTCTATCATGGCAAGGTCGTGGGCTTCTCCGGCGGCACCGGTTCGTCGCTGTCGCTGATCCCGGCGCAGAACGCGACCGGCAACTGGATCAAGGTGGTCCAGCGCCTGCCGGTGCGCATCGCGCTCGACCCCAAGGAACTGGCAGAGCATCCGCTGCGCGTGGGCTTGTCCACCGAAGTCGAGATCGATCTGGCCGGCAAGTAAGGGAGCGAGCGCGTGAGCGGTCCCGAAACCTTCAATCTGCTCTCGCCGCGCACCCGCACGCTTGCCGGGCTGGTGCTGGCGCTGAGCAACTTCATGGTCGTGCTCGACCTGACCATCGCCAATGTCTCGGTGCCGCATATCGCCGGCAATCTGGGCATCTCCGGCGACCAGGGCACCTGGATCATCACATCCTATGCGGTGGCGGAGGCGATCTGCGTGCCGCTGACCGGCTGGCTGGCGCTGCGTTTCGGCGTGGTGCGGACCTTCATCTGGGCGATGATCGGCTTCGGCTTCTTCTCGATGATGTGCGGTCTGTCGACCACGCTGGGCATGATCGTGGCGGCGCGCCTGGGGCAGGGCATTTGTGGCGGGCCGATCATGCCGATGTCGCAGACGCTGCTGCTGCGCATCTTCCCGCCGGAAATGCGACCGCGCGCCATGGGCCTGTGGGCGATGACGACGCTGCTGGGGCCGGCCATGGGGCCGATCGTCGGCGGCTATATCAGCGACAATTGGAGCTGGCACTGGATCTTCTTCATCAACCTGCCGATCGCGGCGCTGTGCGTGTTCGCGGCGATGGCGATGCTGCGGCCGGTGGAGACCGATACGGCGCACCAGCCGATCGACAAGATCGGCCTGTGCCTGCTGATCTTCTGGATCGGCTGCCTGCAGGTGATGCTGGACATCGGTCGCGACCATGACTGGTTCTCCGACCCGCTGATCCTGACGCTCGCCATCCTGGCCGGCATCGGCTTCATCGTCTTCATCATCTGGGAGCTGACCGAGGAGCATCCGATCGTCGACCTGCGGGTGTTCCGACATATCGGCTTCTCATCGGGCGTCTTCACACTGGCTTTGGCCTTCGGCGCCTATTTCTCCAGCATCGTGGTCATCCCGCAATGGCTGCAGATGTCGATGGGCTATACCGCGACCTGGTCGGGCATCGTCACCGCCTTCACGGCGATGGCGGCGGTGATGAGTGCGCCCTTTGCTGCGCGTTTCACCGGCAAGGTCGATCCGCGCATCATGATTTCGGGCGCGGTCTTCTGGCTGGGCTGCATGACCCTGTGGCGGGCGCACTGGACCAGCGGCATCGACTTTTTCGGACTGGCGCTGCCGCAGTTCGTGCAGGGCTTTGCCATGCCCTTCTTCATGATCCCGCTGACGACGCTGACCCTGGGGTCGGTGCCGCCGAGCGAGACGGCGTCGGCGGCCGGCCTGCAGAATTTCCTGCGGACCATGGCGATCGCGATCGCGACGTCGCTGGTGCTGACCGGGTGGAGCGACAGTCAGCGCGTGTCGCGCAACGAACTGGCCGGCGCCTTGCAGCCCGACGATGCGCAGCGCGCGCTTTCCGGCATGGGGATGACGACCGAGCAGATCCGCCAGACCATATCCAATCTGGTGGAGCAGGAGGCGATCGCCATTTCGGTCGACTATGTCTTCTTCATCTCCGCGCTGGTGCTGTTTGCGGCGGCGGTGATCGTCTGGCTGGCGCCCAAGCCCAGCGGGCCGGTGGATACGTCGGCGGCGCACTGAGCGCTGCCCTGTTCGAGGCAAAGAAAAAGCCTCCCGTTGCTGTCGCGACGGGAGGCTTTTTCTTTGTGCGGGCCTCGGCCCTAGCGGGCGGCCGAGGCGCGCTTCTGTCCATAGAGGAAATAGACGACGAGGCCGATCGCGTTCCAGATCAGGCAGGCGTAGATGGTCTTCATCGGCAGGCTGAGGAACAGATAGGCGCAGCCGAGCACGGCGCCCAGGCCCACCAGCGTCGCCGCCGGGGTGCGGAAGGGGCGCTTGAGGTCCGGCGCGCGGCGGCGCAGGAACAGCAGGCAGGCGCCTACTGCGGTGAAGGCGATCAGCGTGCCGGCATTGGCGAGTGCGGCGATCTGGTCGATCGGCAGCACGCCGGCGATGATCGCGACCAGCACGGCCGTGACGGCGGTGATACGGGCCGGGGTGCCGCGCTTCGAGATGCGGGCGAGCGATTGCGGCAGGAAGCCGTCGCGCGCCATCACCAGGAAGATGCGGCTCTGGCCGTAGAGAAAGCCCAGCAGCACGGTGGGCAGGGCGATGACGGCGGCGATCGCGACGATCCGGGCGATCGACCCCTGGCCCATTTCACGCAGGATGAGGGCGAGCGGCTCCGGGCTGTCGGCGAAGCGGGTGAAGGGCATGGCGCCCACCGCGGCGGCGGCGACCAGCACATAGATGAGGGTGCAGACGATCAGCGAGCCGACGATGCCGATGGCGAGGTCCCGGTCCGGATTCTTGGCTTCCTCGGCCGCGGTCGAGATGGCGTCGAAGCCGTAGAAGGCGAAGAAGATGATCGCGGCGGCGGCCATCACGCCGCGCTCGATACCGTCAGGCCCCATATGCTTGGCAAAGCCGAAGGGCATGAAGGGTTCGAGATGCTGGGCGTCGAAGGCGGGCAGGGCGACCCAGACGAAGAGGCTCAGGGTCGCGATCTTGATCAGCACCAGCAGGGTGTTGAGCCGGGCGCTTTCGCGCGTGCCGAACATCAGCAGGGCAGCGACGACGCCGATGATGAAGATGGCGGGGATGTTGATGAAGCCGCCAAGCTCCGGTCCCTTGGTCAGTGCCTCGGGAAAGCCGAGCGGGGTGAGGAGCGGGGCGGCATAACCCGACCAGCCGACCGCCACGGTCGAGACGACCAGCGAATATTCGAGGATCAGGCTCCAGCCCACGATCCAGGCAATGCCTTCGCCCAGCACCACATAGGAGTAGCTGTAGGCGCTGCCCGCTGCCGGCATCATGGTCGACAGTTCGGCATAGGCAAGCGCGGCGCAGGCGCAGATCGCGCCGGCAATGGCGAAGGAGATGAGGACGGCGGGGCCGGCGCGATCGGCGCCGACGCCGATCAGGGTGAGGATGCCGGTGCCGACGATCGCGCCGACGCCCAGCGCCAGCAGATGCGGCCAGGACAGGGTGCGCGCCATGCTGTGGCCGCCTCCCTGGGGCGTCATCGCCTCCATCGGCTTGCGACGTGTCCAACTCATAGAAAAGCTCCCCCTGTTATGCGGTCTGTGGCGGGTTTGCTGGCGCAAACGACGGGCGGGCGCAAGCGCCGAGCCGGAACGTGGCGACTTCTTACAATATTGGGTGTGGTTGCTGCGCTATTGTTGCCAAAGAGCGGGAGGTCGACGCAATGGCGACGGCAATCGGTGCAGTGGAACGACAGGCGCGGGAACGGCGCATCTTTACCGGCATGGCGGCGCTGGTCGCCGTCACCGTGGTTGGCGGCTTCGGCAGCTTTGCCCTGCGCGGCTATGTCGACGTGGCGACCGTGCCCTGGTGGGTGCATGTCCATGCGCTGTCGCTGCTGGCATGGACGCTACTGTTCCTGGCGCAGGCACTGCTGGTGGCGCAACGGCGGACCGATCTCCATCGCCAGTTGGGCTGGGTTGCGGCCGGGCTTGCCTGCTTCCTGATCCCCTGGGGTATCGCGACGTCGATCCTGGCGGTGCAGATGGGGCGGGTGCCGCCCTTCTTTCCGCCGGGCATATTCCTGGTGCTGGGGCCGCTCGACATGCTGGCCTTTGGGACGCTGACCCTGGCGGCAATCCTGCTGCGGCGGCGGAGCGACTGGCACAAGCGGCTGATATTGTGCGGGACCATCGCGATGATGGAGCCGGCATTCGGCCGGATATTGCCGATGCCGCTGCTGGGGCCATGGGCGGGCACTTGTGCGACACTGATGCAGTTGCTCTATGTCAGGATCGCGATGCGCGCCGATGCCGGGCTGCGCGGCGCGGTGCATCCGGCCTATCGCTGGGGGCTGGCGGTGATCGCCGGGCGATTGCTGCTGGTCGAGTTGCTGGGGCGCACGGCGATCGTCGTTGGGGCGGCGGCCGCGCTGGCTGCGGGATAGCGCACTTGCGCTTGCGGCCGCTTTGGCTTAATGGGCGCCCTGCATCCGGGACTCTGGTCCTGGAACCCTGACGACTCCAGGATATCCAAGAGGGATATCGAATGGACGCTGGCCGGCGAGTTTTCGCCCGCCGGCGATTTTGTCGTTTTGGGGTGGTGCATGGATTTTCCGGGCCTTGGCCCGAATTGAGGTGATGATGTTCGATTCGCTAAGCGATCGTCTCGGTGGGGTATTCGACAAGCTGCGTGGGCGCGGTGCGCTTACGGAGGACGATGTCCGTGCCGCGATGCGCGAAGTGCGAGTCGCACTGCTGGAAGCCGACGTGGCGCTGCCCGTCGTCCGCCAGTTCGTCGACCAGGCGACCGAAAAGGCTGTCGGCAGCGATGTGCTGCGGTCGATCACGCCCGGCCAGATGGTCGTCAAGATCGTCTCCGACACGCTGACCGAGACGCTGGGCGCCGAAACCAGCGATCTGCTGATCGACGTCACCCCGCCGGCCGTCATCATGATGGTCGGCCTGCAGGGGTCGGGCAAGACGACCTCGACCGCGAAGATCGCCAAGCGCCTGAAGGACAAGAAGCGCAAGAAGGTGCTGATGGCGTCGCTCGACGTCCAGCGCCCGGCCGCGCAGGAGCAGCTGGCCGTCCTTGGCACCCAGATCGATGTCGCGACCCTGCCGATCGTCGCCGGCCAGCAGCCGGTGGAGATCGCCAAGCGCGCGCTGCAGTCGGCTAAGCTGCAGGGCTTCGACGTGGTCATGCTCGACACCGCCGGCCGACTGCATGTCGACCAGGCGCTGATGGACGAGATGAAGGCGGTCGCCGACGTCGCCAATCCGGCGGAAATCCTGCTGGTGGTCGACTCGCTGACCGGCCAGGATGCCGTGAACGTGGCGACCAGCTTCACCGCGCAGGTGCCGCTGACCGGTGTCGTGCTGACCCGTATGGACGGCGACGCCCGTGGCGGCGCGGCGCTGTCGATGCGCGCGGTCACCGGCCGTCCGATCAAGTTTGCCGGCACCGGTGAAAAGCTGGATGCCCTTGAACCCTTCCATCCGGCCCGCGTTGCCCAGCGCATCCTGGGCATGGGCGACGTCGTCAGCCTGGTCGAGAAGGCCGCCGAGACGATCGACGCCGAGGAAGCCGACAAGCTGGCCAAGAAGATGGCCAAGGGTCAGTTCGACATGAACGACCTGCGCAGCCAGCTCAATCAGATGCGCCGCATGGGCGGTCTGGGCGCGCTGGCCGGCATGCTGCCGGGCCTCAAGAAGGCGCAGGCGGCGATGGCCAATAGCGGCGCCAACGATAAGACGCTGCTGCATCTGGACGCGATGATCGGGTCGATGACCCCCAAGGAGCGCGAGAAGCCCGCGCTGATCAACGCCAAGCGCAAGATCCGTATCGCCAAGGGCGCCGGCCGCACCGTGCAGGACGTTAACCGTCTCCTGAAAATGCATCAGGAAATGGAATCGGCGATGAAGAAGATCCGCAAGATGGGCGGCCTCAAGGGGCTGGCCAAGATGTTCACCGGCGGTGGCATGGGTGGATTGGGCGGCCTGGGTGGACCGGGCGGCGCGGATGGGCAGGGCGGTCCGCCCGACCTGTCGGGTCTGGGTGGCCTTGGTGGTCTGGGCGGCAACATGCCCAAGCTTCCGCCCGGCTTTCAGAATTTCATGAAGAAATAAGCAATTTCCGTAATTTGGTTTGATTAGAAAGGTCTAGTTCCATGGCAACCTCCATTCGTCTGTCGCGCGGCGGCTCCAAGAAGCGTCCCTATTACCGCATCGTCGTGGCCGACAGCCGCGCCCCGCGTGACGGCAAGTTCATCGAGCGCATCGGCAGCTACAACCCCGTCCTGCCCAAGGGCGACGAAAAGCGCGTCATCATCGACGTCGAGCGTGCGAAGCACTGGGTTGCCGCCGGCGCCCAGGCGACCGACCGCGTTGCCCGCTTCCTGGACGCCGCTGGCGTGAAGGAGCGCGCTGCTCGCAACAACCCGAAGAAGGCAGAGCCGGGCCAGAAGGCCAAGGACCGCGCTGAAGACCGCGCCGCCAAGGCTGCCGAGGCTGAAGAAGCTGCGCGCGAAGCCGCTGCCGCTGCCGCTGCTCCGGCCGCTGAAGAAGCCGCTCCCGCTGAGGAAGCTGCTGCCGAGCAGGCCGAGGGCTGATCCTCTTGACCGACAAGCCCGTCACCCTGGCCGCGATCATCGGTGCCCATGGCGTGGCGGGCGAAGTCCGTCTGAAGCTGTTTGGCGAAGGGGCCGAGGCCCTGAAAAGCTACAAGAGCTTCGATGCGGCGGGGCGCACATTGACGTTGAAGTCGGTGCGCCCCGGCCCCAATGGCGCGGTGGCCCGCTTTGCCGAGATCGGCGATCGCGGCGCGGCCGAAGCCCTGCGCGGCACGGCGCTGACCGTCCCGCGTTCCGCCCTGCCGGCCTTGCCCGAGGGCGAATATTATCATGCCGACCTGGTCGGCCTTCCCTGCACCAGCAGCACCGGCGAGACGCTGGGGGAGATCATCGCGGTCGAGAATTTCGGCGCCGGCGACATCATCGAGGTGCAGCGTCCGTCGATCGAGGGCAAGCCCGGCAAGCGCTTCATGGCGCCGATGCATGTGGTACTGCTGAGCGAGGACGGCGCCGTGATTGACGCGGCTTTTACCGAATAGTATATACGCTCCGTATATACGGAGCTTCTCCATGGGCGAAGAATATCGGGCCAAGGTCTTTAAGTCGGGCAACAGCCTGGCGTTGCGGCTGCCAAAGAGTCTGGGCCTGAATGACGGCGAGGAAGTCGTCATGATACCGCATGCCGATGGCAGTTTTTCCTTCTGGAAGCAGGGCCAGCAGCGCGACATCCTTTTGTCCCTGTTCGGCAGCATGTCGGCCGGCTTCATGGCGGAAGGGCGCGGCGATATCGATCAGGGTGATCGCGATTGGACCGGGCCGGCGTCGTCTGCGGCATGACGCAGGTCGCTTATCTGCTCGACACCAATGTTTGCATCGATTTCCTGCTCGGACGGAGCGCCCGTCTGGCCGAGCGGATGGCGGCCGAGTTCGATCGCCTGTCGGTTTCCGCTGTCACCGCTGCCGAATTGCGGGTCGGCAATCGCGGCTCGAGCGATCCGGTCGGCGACCTGCGGCGTGTCGATACATTTCTGGCGCTGCTGAATATCTTGCCCTTCGATGATGCCGCCGCGCGCACCTATGCCGAGATGGTACGCCTGGTGGGGGTGCGCCGTCGGGGTTTCGACCGGTTGATCGGAGCGCAGGCGATGGCGTCGGCCATGGTGCTGGTGACGCGCAACGAAAAGGATTTCGCGGATATTCCCGGCCTGACAGTGGAGGATTGGAGCGCATGATGACCATGGCTGTGCGCATGGTGACCCTGTCGGGGTTTCTGTCGATCCTGTCCGCGCCGGCCATGGCTGCCGATGCCAGGAAGATCGACGCTGCCATCCCCGAGATTGACCGTCTCTTTGCCGATTTCCAGGTCGATAGCCATGCGCCGGGCCTGGTCTATGGCATCGTCGCCGATGGCAGGCTGGTCCATGTGAAGGGCTTTGGTGCGCAGGATTTGGTGCAGAAGCGGCCGGTAACGGCCGACAGCCTGTTCCGCATCGCATCCATGACCAAGGCGTTCACGGCGCTGTCGATCCTGAAGCTGCGGGAGGAGGGCAAGCTCTCGCTCGATGATCTGGCCGAGACTTATGTGCCGGAAATGCGTGGCTGGACCTATGCGACCAAGGATAGTCCGCGCATCCGCATCCGCGACCTGCTGACCCACAGCGCGGGCTTTGTCGACGATAATCCGTGGGGCGACCGGCAGACGCCGCTGCCCGACGCGGACTTCACCCGGATGCTGGAGCAGGGCGTGCCGATGAGCAGCGCGCCGGCGACCCATTATGAATATTCCAACTTCGGCTATGCGCTGCTGGGGCGGATCATCGCCAATGTCTCGGGCATGCCCTATCGCCGCTATGTCGAGCAGAGCCTGTTGACGCCGCTGGGCATGACGTCGAGCGGCTATCAGCTGAGCGAATGGCCGGTTGCGCGGCGGTCGCTCGGCTATCGCTGGGAAGATGGGCGCTGGAAGCGCGAGCCCGACATGGCCGACGGCGCCTTTGGCGCGATGGGCGGGCTGCAGACCAGTGTCAATGACTATGCCCGCTGGGTGGCCTTCCTGCTGTCGGCCTGGCCGCCGCGCGACGATGCGGAGAGCGGCCCGGTCAGCCGGGCGTCGGTGCGGATGCTGGCGGAGGGCAGCAATTTCATGAGCGTCGGCCAGCGCAACGGCAAGAGCGGGGCGACCGCCTGCCGCCAGGCGGCGGCCTATGGCTTTGCCATGCGGATCGCGCAGGATTGCGACCTGGGGCTGACCCTGTCCCATGGCGGCGGCTATCCCGGCTATGGCAGCCATGTGATGCTGATGCCGGATTATGGTGTCGGTATCTTCGTCTTCACCAATCGCACCTATAATGGCGGGGCGGGCGCCGCCTGGGATGCGGCGATGCTGTTGCAGAAGGCGGGCGCGCTGATCGCGCGGGACGTGCCGGTCAGTCCGCTGCTGGCGCAGGGCTATGCCGCGGCGGGGCGCATCTATGCGTCGGGCGATGTGCTGGCCGCCCGCGACAATCTGGCGATGAATTTCCTGATGGATGCCGATGCGGTGCATTGGGGCAAGCGTCTGGCGGCGTTGAAGGGAGAGGTCGGTAGCTGCGCGGTCGATGCACCGCTGAGCGCGACCGGCAATCTGTCGGGCAAGTTCACCTGGGCCTGCGAGAAGGGGCGGGTGGCGGGCAGCCTGTTGCTGGCGCCGACCGCCGACGCGGAAATCCAGGAACTGAAACTGGAGGTCAAGGCGCCCTGAGGCGCGGGCGATCGACAGTTCCCCCTGCGGCGAAAATGCTCTAGGCGCGCAGCCATGGCGCAAATTTTGACCGCAATCTATCTGCTGATGATGCTGGCTGGCGGCTGGCGGCTGTTCGGCCTTGGCTGGCCGCTCTGGGTGAAGGGGCTGGTGGCGATCGGGCTGGTCTGTCCCCTGCCGCTGCTGGTGCTGCTGCCGGGCATGCTGCATCCCGAACGGCCCTTTGCCGACATGCTGCGGATGATCGGCTTCGTGATGATGGGCTGCGGTGCGCTCTGCCTGGTTGGCGGCCTGTCTGCCGCCCGGCTGCGGGCGCGCCGGCGATGAGCTTTGCGGCCCAGATCCTGACCCTCTATCCCGAGATGTTTCCAGGCCCCTTGGGCGTATCGCTCGCGGGGCGTGCGCTGGCCGAGGGGAAATGGTCGTGCGATCCGATCCAGATACGCGGCTTTGCGACCGACAAGCATCGCACCGTCGACGATACGCCGGCCGGGGGCGGGGCGGGCATGGTGCTGAAGCCCGATATATTGGCGCGCGGCATCGATCACGCGCTGGCGCAGCGGCCCGACCTGCCGATCCTGGCGATGACGCCGCGTGGCACGCCGATCACGCAGGCGCGGATCCGGGCGCTGGCGGATGGTCCCGGCGTGACGCTGCTGTGCGGGCGATTCGAGGGCTTTGACGAGCGGATTTTCGAGGCCCGACCGATCGAGCAGATATCGATGGGCGACATCATCCTGTCCGGCGGGGAAATGGGCGCGCTGATGCTGCTGGATGCTTGCATCCGCCTGCTTCCCGGTGTAATGGGCGCCGCTTCCAGCGGTGTCGAGGAATCCTTTGAAACGGGGCTTCTTGAATATCCGCATTATACCCGACCAGTCGAATGGGAGGGGCGCAGGATTCCCGAAGTGTTGCGATCGGGGGATCATGCGAAGATCGCCGCCTGGCGGAAACAACAGGCGGAGGCAGATACACGGCTAAGGCGGCCGGACCTTTGGGAACGCCATATCGGTGTTCGGGACCAGTCGCCCTCTGGTGCGCAACGCGAAAATAAGGACTGAGTTACATGAACTTGATCCAGCAGATCGAGGCCGAAAACATTGCCGCCCTGGCGAAGGAAATCCCCGATTTCCGTCCCGGTGACACCCTGCGCGTCGGCGTGAAGGTTGTCGAAGGCGAGCGCAGCCGCGTCCAGAACTATGAAGGCGTCTGCATTGCCCGTTCCAACAAGGGCATGGGCAGCAACTTCACCGTTCGCAAGATTTCGTTCGGCGAAGGCGTGGAGCGCGTGTTCCCGCTCTACTCGCCCAACCTCGATTCGATCACCGTCGTTCGTCGCGGTGTCGTGCGTCGTGCCAAGCTCTATTATCTGCGTGGCCGCACCGGCAAGCGCGCTCGTATCGCCGAGCGCCGCGATACCCGCACCGAAGGTTGATCCTTCAAAACTGTCCTTGACAGTTGTAAAAATGAAACAGGCGGTGGCCCCCGGGGCCGCCGCCTTTTTCTTTGTGTTACAATGATTTGACACGCTGTTTTACGGCATGAATTATTGCGCTTGCGAACAAATTTTTGCGGCCGCCCAAAGGGCCATTTCGCAGTCGATGCAATTATGCCAGCCTGATATTTCCAGATGTTACTGAGTGAAACGCACTGAAATTTCCGATTTCAGGAACGGATAGTTGCGTCCATTCCGATCTCATCCGGCAACAAGAAGAGGGGGGTGTCGAAAGGTCTCTAAAAAAAGAAATAGGGGGCTTTTTGATGAAGTATCAGGGTCTGTTTTCATGCAGTGCGATTGCCATTGCACTGTCCTATTCCATGCCTGTTCTTGCGCAGGATGTTGCGCCCCAGGCGGCCGCAGCGGAAACGCCCGGCCAGACGATCATCGTCACCGGCACGCGGCGTACCGACCGTACCGTCGCCGAATCGCCGACGCCGATCGATGTCTATTCCGGCGAGGAACTGCAGAAGCAGGGCGTCGCCGACATGAACCAGGTGATCCAGAACCTGGTCCCGTCCTTTTCGGTGGCGCGCTATGCCATTGGTGACGGCTCCTCCTTCGTCCGGCCGCCCAACCTGCGCGGGCTGGCGCCCGACCAGACGCTGGTGATGGTGAACGGCAAGCGCATGCACCGTTCCGCGCTGGTCCAGATCGGTGCGAACGCCCAGTCCGCTGGCGCCCATTCGGCCGACCTTGCGCAGATTCCGGCGATTGCGGTGCGCAGCGTCGAAGTGCTGCGCGACGGCGCTTCGGCCCAATATGGTTCCGACGCGATCGCGGGCGTCATCAACATGGCGCTGCGCGACGATACCGACGGCATTTCGGGCTATGCCCGTTATGGCCAATATTATCGCGGCGATGGCGAGGATTATCAGGTCGCGCTGAACGGCGGTTTCAAGCTGGGCGACAATGGCTTCATCAACATCAGCGGCGAATATGTGAACGCCGGCAAGACCAGCCGCGGCGTCACCCGACCTGGCGCGCTGGAACTGTCGCAGGAGCAGCCCGACATCGGCGTGCCCAAGCTGGCGCAGCGCTATGGCAATCCGAAGATGGAATCCTATCGCTTCTTCGTGAATGGCGGGTTCGACCTGGGCGACGAAAGCAGCATCTACTTCTTTGGCAATTATGGCCACAGCTTCCAGGAAGAGAGCTTCAACTATCGCCAGTCGGTCAATTCCGCCAATTTCGGCCTGAACGGCATCTTCAACGACTATTTCACCGATTTCGACAACACGACGCCGGGCATCCAGACCGGCGCGGCGGGCGGCAATGTCTATGCGCCCAACGATTATGACCCCACGACGCGGGATTATACGCAGGTGTCGGATTGCTCCGATCCGCTGGTCCAGAACTGGAGCTGCGTCTATTCGGGCGGCTTCACGCCGATCTTCTTCGGCAAGATCGACGATATTTCGGGCACCGTCGGCTACAAGGGCACGCTCGGCTTTGGCCTGAACTATGACCTGTCGGGCAGCTATGGCCAGTCCACGCTGAAATATACGATGAACGGCACGATGAACCCGTCGCTGGGCATCACGTCGCCGACCGAATTCTACCTCGGCAAGCTGGAACAGCGCGAAACGCTGTTCAATGCGGACTTCAGCTATCCCTGGGAAGTCGGGCTGGCGAGCCCGATCACGATTGCGTTTGGTGGGCAGTATTTCCGGGAATCCTATGAACTGGGTCTGGGCGACGCCGCTTCCTATGCGATCGGGCCCTATACCGGGAACCTGGTCTTCCATCAGGATGGCACGCCGGTGCTGAACGCGGACGGCAGCCAGCTTTCGGTCGCGCTGCCGGTCGGCGCCAATGGTTTCCCCGGCTATGGTCCGGCGATCGCGGGTGAGAGCAGCCGCAATTCCAAGGGCCTCTACATCGACGTGGAAGGCGACATCACCGAAGCCTTCTCGCTGGGTTTTGCCGGCCGCTACGAGCATCTGTCCGATTTCGGCAATTCGACCACGGGCAAGGTGTCGGCACGCTACGCCATCGTGCCGGATGTGTTCGCGGTTCGTGGCACGCTGTCGACCGGCTTCCGTGCGCCGACGCCGGGCCAGACCAACACCAGCAGCATCGCGACCACCTTCAATCCGGGTAATCCCAACGCGATCGAGTTCATGACGCTGCCGGTCGCCAGCCCGGTCGCCCAATATCTGGGCGCGGTGCCGCTGAAGCCGGAAGAGTCGGTCAGCTTCTCGGCTGGTACGGTGTTCACGCCAGCCCCCGGCGCGTCGCTGACGATCGACTATTACAACATCAAGGTGAAGGACCGCATCGGCACCACCGGATCGCGGGTGATCACCGACGATCAGCGGCCCGAACTTCAGGCGCTGGGCCTGGCCAACTATGCCACGGTCAACGAAGTGCAGTTCCTGACCAATGCTTTCGATACCCGGACCCAGGGTGTCGACGTGGTCGGCAGCTATCGCTTCTCGACCGACAGCATGGGGACGTTCAACACCACGCTGGCCTTCAACTACAACAAGACGAAGGTCATCCGTGTCGGGCTGGACCCCGATACCGGGGCGCCGATCATCAGCGACACGCGCATCATGCAGTTGCAGAATACGCTGCCCAAGACGCGCGTGATCCTGACCGAGAACTGGACCAGCGGCGCGCTGTCGGTGCTCGGTCGGGCGAACTGGTATGGCAAGTACAAGGTCTATGACGACGGCACCGGTGCGAACGGCGAAAGCTATGTCAATCAGAGCTTTGGCAGCGAGTTCGTGTTCGATCTGGAAGTCAGCTATCAGCTCAATGACAATTTCACGCTGAGTGCCGGCGCGCAGAACCTGTTCAGCAACTATCCCGACAAATATGACAATCGCGCTGGCGGGCTGGGGCCGGTCTATGCGTCGACGGGTGGTCGCTTCACCGGTGACATCTATCCCGACGTATCGCCCTTCGGCTTCAACGGCGGCTTCTGGTATGCGAAGGTCGGATTCAAGTTCTGATCCCGCATCATCATGATCCGGTCGGCCGGTCCCTTGCGGGGCCGGCCGATTTCGTTGCAGGAGGGGCCATGTCCTTGACCAACCGCCTGGCGACCGCCGCCGACGAACCCGCTTTGTCCGCCCTGATGACGCTGGCCATCGAGCAATTGCAGTCGGCCTATCTGACCGCTGCGCAGGTGCAGGCCAGCCATGGCTTCATGGGGCTGGACCGGCGGCTGATCGGTGACCGGACCTATTTCGTGGTGGAGGCGGATGGTGCGATCGCCGGATGTGGCGGATGGAGCCGGCGTGCCACCGCCTATGGCGGCGACCACACGGCCGGGCGCGACGACCGCATGCTAGACCCCGCGACCGAGGCGGCGAAGGTGCGGGCTATGTACACCCATCCCGACCATATCCGCAAAGGGGTCGGCACGACCATCCTGGCGCTGTGTGAGGCCGCCGCCCGGCAGGAGGGCTTTGCCGCGCTGGAATTGTCGGCGACGATGGCCGGCGTGCCGCTCTATCGCAGCTTCGGGTTCATCGACGTCCGCCCGTTCGAGGATAGCGGCGTGCCGATGATCCTGATGCGCAAGGCAATCTGATTCAGGTGCGGCTGGTCCACCACAGGCCCGCCAGGCTGATGAGCGCGGCCGCCGACATATAGAGGCCGACCAGCGCCACACCCTGCATCCCGATCAGCCAGGTCGCGACGATCGGCGCCAGCGCACCGCCCAGGATGCCGCCCAGATTGAAGGCGAAGGACGCCCCGGTGTAGCGCAGCTGGGTCGGGAAGAGGGCGGGCAGATAGGCGCCGAGCGGGCCGTAGATGAAGCCCATCACGAACAGAGCGAGGCTGAGCGCGACGAAGATCGGCAACAGCGCCGCGGTGCCGATCAGCGGGCCGAAGACGATGCCCATGACCAGCGTGCCGGCACAGCCCCAGGCGAGGACGCGGGTCGGGCTGCTCCTGTCCGACCACCAGCCGGCGATCACGATGCTGAGCGCCATGAACATGATGGCGCCAAGCTGGATCGCGAGGAAGATTTCCCGGTCGATCTTGAGCGCGGTGGCGCCATAGCCCAGCGCGAATGCGGTCGCGATATAATAGACGGCGAAGCAGGCGGCGCAGGCGAAGGTGCCGGCGATGGCCGCGCCCAGATGGGTCGAGAGCAGGGTCGCAAGCGGCACGGCGGGCGGCGGTGCTTCCTGCTGCGCCGCGGCGAATTCGGGCGTCTCGGTGAGCTTGAGGCGAACCCAGAGGCCGAGGATCACCAGGACCGAACTGCCCAGGAACGGCAGGCGCCAGCCCCAGGCGAAGAATTCCGCATCGGTCAGGAAGGCGCCGAGCAGCAGGAACAGGCCGTTGGCGGCGATGAAGCCGACCGGGGCGCCCAGCTGCGGGAACATGCCGAAACGGGCGCGCCAGCCTTCGGGTGCATTCTCGACCGCCAGCAGCGCCGCGCCACCCCATTCGCCGCCCAGGCCAAAGCCCTGGCCGAAACGCAGCACGCACAGGATCAGCGGCGCCCAGAAGCCGATCATGAGATAGGTCGGTAGGAAGCCTATCAGCAATGTGCAGCCGCCCATCAGCATCAGCGAGGTGACGAGCGTCGCCTTGCGCCCGATCCGGTCGCCATAATGGCCGAATACGGCAGCACCGAGCGGCCGGGCGAGGAAGGCGAGGGCGAGGCTGCCATAGGAGGCCATCAGCTGCGCCGAGGGCGAGGAGGCCGGGAAGAAGAGGGAGGGGAAGATCAGGCTGGCGGCGGTGGCATAGATATAGAAGTCGTAAAATTCGACCGCCGTGCCGATCAGGCTGGCCGCGAGCACCCGCTTGTGCAGCCACATTGCGCCCATGCCGCTCGTCTGTGTCACGTCTTCTCGCCCCCTTTGGCGTCATGCCAGCGAAGGCTGGCATCTCTCTTCTTCAACACGTCTGAAGAAAAATGAGATCCCAGCCTTCGCTGGGATGACGTTATGATGTCTTTCGTTTCTGGTTCAGCAACTCATAGGCCATGACCGCCGTCGCGACCGCGGCGTTCAGGCTGTCGGCCTTGCCCAGCATCGGCATCTTCACCAGCTGGTCGCATTCGGCTTCATAGCTTTCTGGCAGGCCCTGCGCCTCATTGCCGACCAGCAGGAAGCTGGGGCTCTGATAGCTCGGCTCCTGATAATCCTGGGTCGCTTTCAGGCTGGTGCCGATCAGTTCGCCCGGCCCCTGGCGCAGCCAGTGCATGAATTCGCCCCAGCGGGCCTGGGTGATCGACTGGGTGAACAGGGCGCCCATGCTGGCGCGCACCGATTCGACCGAGAAGGGGTCGACGCAATCGTCGATCAGGATGAGGCCGCCGGCACCGACCGCGTCGCCGGTGCGCAATATGGTGCCGAGATTGCCGGGGTCGCGCAGCGACTGGGCGACGATCCAGATGTCGGCGGTGTTGCGATCGAGCTTTTCCAGCGGGGTCAGCCGGTCGCGATAGACGCCGACCACGGCCTGGGCATTATCCTTGCCGCTGATCTTGGACAGGATGTCGGGCGTGGTTTCGATCACGTCGCCGCCGTCCGCCTCGATCGCGTCGATCAGGTCGAGCGCGAGCGGGTGGGTGGAGCCAGCATGGAAGAGCATTTCGGGCAGCACGCCTTCCTCGCGCGCTTCGGTCAGGATGCGCAGCCCTTCGGCCAGGAACAGCCCTTCGGCCTTGCGATATTTCTTTTCCCGCAGCGAGCGCACGCGCTTGACCAGCGGGTTGGAAAAACCGGTGATTTCGCGTGCCACGTTCTGCGTCCTGCCTTCTGGTCCGCGACCAGTGCGGACGAAGCGGCCTCTCTATCGAGGGAATGGGGAAAAGGACAGCCTTTCGGTGTCAGTCGGGCTGGGCGGCGTCCGTTTTCGCGATGACCACGCGGTTGCGACCGCCATGCTTGGCCGCATAGAGGGCGACATCGGCGGCGGCGATCCAGGCGTCGCTGCTGATCCGGTCAGGCCCGATCTCGGCAATGCCGAAGCTGGCGGTGACGCGCAGCGGCGGCATATGGGCGATTTCCAGCGCGGCGATGGCATCGCAGAAACGCTGGGCGGCCGCCCCGGCCTGCGCTGCATTGCTTTCGGGGAGCAGCACGCCGAACTCTTCCCCGCCAAGCCGGCCCAATATGTCGTTCGGGCGCTTGGTCCGGTCGCAGCAGGCAGCGACCTCGCGGATCACGACATCGCCGGCCGGGTGGCCGTGGCTGTCATTGACCCGCTTGAAATGGTCGATGTCGAACAGCAGCAGGCTGGCCGGACGCGCATAGCGGCGGAAGAGGGCGATATGCTTGTCCATCTCCGCCACGAAGGCGCGGCGGGTGAGGGCGCCGCTCAGATGGTCGCGCTCGGCGATGCGGCGCAATTCCAGTTGCTCCACCACCAGCGCGCCGAGATTTTCGAGGATGGCGATCTGGCCGGGATCAAATTCGCGCGGCACGGTATCGATCGCGCAGAGGGTGCCGACATTATAGCCGTCGGGCGTCGCCAGCGGGACACCGGCATAGCTGCGGATATTGGGATCGCCGGTGACCAGCGGATTGCTGCTGAAGCGCTGGTCGGAACAGGCATCGGGCACGACCATCGGCACACGGTCACGGATGGTGTGGTTGCAGAAGGCGATGTCGCGCGGGGTTTCGGTCGCGTCGATGCCGGTGCGCGACTTGAACCATTGGCGATCGCCGTCGATCAGCGACACGACCGACATCGGCACACCCAGGATCGACCGGACAAGCTGGGTGATGCGATCAAAGGCGGGCTCGGGCGGCGTGTCGAGAATTTCGTAGCGGCCGAGCGCGGCCAGGCGGGCGGCTTCGTCGTTCAATTTCGTGTCGAGCATGGCGCCTATCCACTTGAACCGGTGGCGAATGCTGCCTCCCGATCAGCGGTCGCCCTATGTCGCAAGATGGGGCGGCGGGGCCGTGACGTCAATGTCGGGATGGGAACCCGTCGCGGCAACGCGGCCGCTGGTCGCGCCTATTCCTCGCCGAACTTGTCTTCGACCAGGGCGACGAGCTGGTGCAGGCTGTCATGCGCGTCGGGGCCGGCAGCGCTGATGGTGATGCTGTCGCCCATGGCGGCGCCGAGCATCATCAGGCCCATGATCGATGTGCCGGTGACTTCGCTGCCATCCTTGCTGACGGTGATCTGTGCGGGCAGGCCGCTGGCCAGGGTCACGAATTTCGCGCTGGCGCGGGCGTGGAGGCCGCGCTTGTTGCTGATCCTGACTTCCCGGCTGATATCATTCATGAGGTGCTGCCCAGCAATTCCGATGCGACGCTGATATATTTCTGGCCTGCTTCGCGGGCGGCGGCGACGGCGGCGCGCACGTCCATCACCTTGCGGGCGCTTTCCAGGCGGATGAGCATGGGCAGGTTGATGCCCGCGATCACCTCGATCTCGCCGGCCTTGAGCAGCGAGATGGCGAGGTTGGACGGGGTGCCGCCGAACAGGTCGGTCAGCAGGATGACGCCGGCGCCGTCATTGACGCGCGCGACCGCTGCCGCGATGTCCGCGCGGCGCAATTCCATGTCATCCTCCGGCCCGATGCAGATCGTTTCGATCTGCTGTTGCGGTCCCACGACATGTTCCATGGCCACGACGAATTCCGTCGCAAGCGACCCATGGGTGACGAGTACGAGTCCGATCATCTGCTTCCGCGGCCCACCTTTGTCATGATATTGCTTTCGGGCCTCCCGGTCTGCGCTTCTCCAGACTGTCCTGGGGCGCTGATTCCATATTGCGGTGCGAGACGGTGGGCGAAAAGCCCGCATCTTGCAAGTATCTAGCGACATGTTCGGCGACATGGACCGAGCGATGGCGCCCGCCGGTGCAGCCGAAAGCCACGGTAATATAGGTTTTGCCGGCTTCGGCGTAGCGCGGCAGCAGGGTCGTCAGCAGATCCTGGATCTTGCCCAGCGCCTCCTGATAGGCAGGGTCGGCCTGGATATAGGCGGCGACATCTGCGTCTAGGCCAGTCTTGGGACGCAAATCCTCGTCCCAGAAGGGGTTACGCAGGAAGCGCATGTCGAACATCAGGTCGACATTGCGCGGCACGCCGCGCGAATAGCCGAAGGAGAGGATGGTCAGCACCGGGTCGGAGAGCTGTTCGCGGGCGAAGCGGGCGCGCATTTCCTGCTGCAGCGCATTGGTCGACAGGCTGGTTGTGTCGATCAGCTGGGCCGACCAGCGGCGCAGCGGTTCGGTCAGTTCGCGTTCGCGGGCGATGCCGTCGGCGGCCGGGCGATCCTGCGCCAGCGGGTGGCGGCGACGGGTTTCGGCATAGCGGCGCTCCAGCTCGGCGCCCGAGCAGTCGAGGAACAATGTCTCGATATCATGGCCATGGCGTTCGCGCAGCGCCTTGATCCGCTGGACGATGGCATTGGCGTCGAAGCCGCGGGTGCGTGCGTCGATGCCGAGCGCCAGCGGCCGGTCATCCTCCCCGCCATGACCGGCGGGCAGGGGCGTGTCGAGCAGGCGGTCGAGCAGCACCAGCGGCAGATTGTCCACCACTTCCCAGCCCATATCCTCCAGCGTCTTGAGCGCCGTGGTCTTGCCGGCGCCCGACAGGCCGGAGACGAGCAGGATGGTCTTGGGCGCGCTATCGCTCATGTCTTGCCCAGGGCCTTGAGCGCGAGTTCGACCTTGATCGGGGCGGACGCCTCATGCGCGACGACGGCGACCAGCGGAATTTCGACCCCGGCGATGGTACGGGTGGCAGCGTGCATCGGCATGCGTTCGACCGTTTCGGCCAGATCGACGATCAGCGCGACCGGCGAATCGCCGACATGGGGGACGGGCACGATGCCGATGCCGCGCACTTCCATCTTGCCGCTGATGGTTTCGGGGGCGGTGGCGATCAGCCGGCCGTCGACCCGCTTGAGCAGGGTGTAATCGTCGGAAACCAGCGTCGCACCGCGATCGATCAGGCGCAGGGCAAGGTCGGACTTGCCCATGCCGCTGGCGCCATAGAGCAGCACCGAGCGTCCCTCGATCGCGACGGTCGTTGCGTGAAGCGTCTCTGATGAAAGTGCCCGCACCATGTTCCCCTGCCTTCCTGCTTCTAGCCCCAGTTGGCCGCGTTGGAAATCGAATTGCGTCGATTCACGCGACATCGCAGCGGCACATTGTGGCCAGCAGGAATGAACAGCTTATTGCTTTCATTCGGACATTATGCCGGGGTCGCGTTCCACGGCCATGGGCAGGCGAACGATGAAGCGGGCGCCGCTCAGCCTGTCCTCGCGGTCGGCGATGCTGATCTTGCCCTGATGCCCCTCGACGATCGAGCGGGCGATGGCGAGGCCGAGACCCGAATGCTTGCCGAACGCCTCACCTTCCGGGCGGACGCTGTGGAAGCGGCGGAAGACATGCTCGCGCTCGCCCTCGGGCACGCCGGGGCCTTCATCCTCGACGCTGACCAGCACTTCATTGTCGGCGACGGTGGCGATGATCTGCACCAGCCCTTCGTCGGGCGAGAAGGAGATCGCGTTGTCGATCAGATTGTCGAGCACGCGCACGATCCGCTGCTCCTCGCCCAGGACGACCGCGACTTCCTTGCGCGGGCGGGCGAAGGCCAGGCGGATGCCGCGTGGCACGCCGCGTGCTTCGCGCGCCAGCACCATGCGTTCGATTAGCAGGCCAAGGTCGATCGGCTCGAACCGGGTGCGGGACAATTGGGCGTCGATGCGGGAGGCTTCGGCGATGTCGGTGACGAGCCGGTCGAGCCGGCGGACATCATCCTGTGCGATCGCCATCAACTGATCGCGCAGGTCTGGCCGGTCCACCCGTTCGAGCGAATCGAGCGCGGATCGGAGCGAGGCGATCGGGTTCTTGAGTTCATGGCTGACGTCGGCGGCGAAGGCGTCGGTCGCGTCGATCCGCTGGCGCAGTGCATGGCTCATGTCCGACAGGGCGCGGGCGAGCATGCCGATCTCGTCGCGCCGCTCGGGCAGGCGGGGCACGGTGACCTCCCGCGCGCGGCCGAGGCGAACGCGCACGGCGGCACGGGCCAGGCGCTGGAGCGGCTGGACGATGGTGCGGGCGAGAAACAGCGACAGCAGCACCGAGGCGAGGACGGCTGCGGCCAGCACGATGCCCAGGCGCAGCCGTTCGGCGCGGACGATGCGGGTGATGTCGCGCGCATTTTCGGTCGCGAGCAGGCCCGAACCGTCGCGCACGGCAACGGCGGCCGAGATCATGAAGGTGCGGTCGGGCGCGTAGCGGTTCATCGCCTGGGGCTGGCGCGTCTTGGCGGCCAGCACCAGTTCGGGCCAGGCGCTGGCGCGATCGACGGCGGGCTCCTCGAAATTGGGCGGGCGATCGGCGGAGACGACGCGGTCGACCGCCTTGTCGAGGAAGCGGGCGACATGGCGCTGCCATTCCTCTTCCGAGGGCAGGCGCAGCCGATAGCGCGGCGCATCCATGGCGAAGCTGTCGGCCATCAGATTGCCGGCCGCGTCATAGCGGCGCACCCGGTCGCCGGTCTGGCGCGCATAGGCGGCGATCAGCGCATTCTGCCGGTCGGCAGGCGCATTTTCCAGGCCAATGGCGAGCAGCTTCAGTTCGCGCGCCGACTGTTCCAGCCGATCGTCGACGATCCGCGTGCGATAGCTGTCCAGATAGAAGAAGCCGCCCGCCAGCAGGGCGAGCGCGAAGACATTGACCGCCAGGATGCGCGGGGTGAGGCTCAATCGCCCCGACCAGCGCACCGCGAGCGGCGCGTCCTCATTCTTCGGAGAAGCGGTATCCGGCGCCATAGAGCGTGTCGATTGCGTTGAAGTCAGGGTCTACCTCTCGGAATTTGCGACGCAGCCGCTTGATATGGCTGTCGATCGTGCGGTCGTCGACATAGACGTCGTCCTGATAGGCGGCGTCCATGAGCTGGTTGCGGTTCTTCACCACGCCGGGCCGTGCAGCAAGGGTTTCCAGGATCAGGAATTCGGTGACGGTCAGCGTCACATCCTTGCCGTCCCATTTCACCCGGTGGCGGGGCGGGTCCATCTCCAGCCGACCGCGCACGATCGGATCGGACGGCGGTTCGTCGGCGGCTTCGGGTGTGCGGCTGATCTCCGCGCGGCGCAGGATGGCGCGGATGCGCGCGATCAGCAGCCGCTGCGAGAAGGGCTTGGAGATATAATCATCCGCGCCCATGGCCAGGCCCAGCGCCTCATCCAGCTCGTCCGCCTTGGAGGTCAGGAAGATGACCGGCATCTGGCTCTTTTCGCGCAGGCGGCGCAGCAGTTCCAGACCGTCCATCTGCGGCATCTTGATGTCGAACACGCCAAGATCGGCCGGATTTTCGGTCAGCGCCTTCAGCGCAGCTTCCGGGTCGGTATAGATGCGCGTGACGAACCCTTCGGTCTGCAGCGCGATCGACACCGACGTCAGGATATTCTTGTCATCATCCACCAGCGCGATGGTTGCGGTCATGCTGCGTCCCGGAACGTCATGATAAAATGGGTGAAGGCATCCAGCGTTAGACGATGGCTGCCGGGCCTGCAAGGAAGGGGCGTTGCAATTGTTGCTGCGACCCGTGCGTCGTTTTTCGGGACGGGCTGTGGTTCGCCCCTATTTGACGGCCGTAGCGCAAAGCCCTATGCCGGTATGGCTTGAAGGGGAGGATGTCCGCGCGACAAGGATCGCGGCGCTCCCGGACGGGCCGGTCGCATAAAAAGACAAGCGACTAAGGGACTTTTTACATCAGGAGCTAAGGCGTGCAGGCCAAATCCTCAATCACCCTGGTCGACCAGGGCATCTCCACCCATGCCACCCAGTTTTGGAACCTCGGCACTGCGCCGCTGGTCGAGGCCGCGCTTGCCAATGGCGAGGGCATTTTGGCCAAGGACGGCCCGCTGGTCGTCAAGACCGGCAAGCATACCGGCCGCAGCGCCAGCGACAAGTTCATCGTCCAGGATGCCGAGACGCAGGACACCGTCTGGTGGGGCAAGACCAATGTGCCGATGACGCCGGCGCATTTCGCCGCGCTGAAGGAGGATTTCTTCAAGGCACTGGGCGAGAAGGACAAGCTCTATGTCGCCGACCTCTATGGCGGGTCGCAGCCCGAATATCGGGTCAATGTGCGCGTCATCAACGAGTTCGCCTGGCATAACCTGTTCATCCGCACCCTGCTGGTGCGGCCCGAGGCGCAGGCGCTGGCCGACTTCGCGCCCGAATATACCATCATCGACCTGCCGACCTTCGTCGCCGATCCGGCTCGCCATGGCTGCCGCAGCGAGACGGTGATCGCGGTCAACTTCACCGAGAAGCTGATCCTGATCGGCGGCACCCGCTATGCCGGCGAGATGAAGAAGTCGGTGTTCGGCATCCTCAATTATCTGCTGCCGACCAAGGGCGTGATGCCGATGCACTGTTCGGCCAATATCGGCCCGAATGGCGACACCGCCGTCTTCTTCGGCCTGAGCGGCACTGGCAAGACGACGCTGTCGGCCGATGCCAGCCGCACCCTGATCGGCGATGACGAGCATGGCTGGTCGGACCAGGCGGTCTTCAATTTCGAGGGCGGCTGCTATGCCAAGATGATCAACCTGTCGGCCGAGGCCGAGCCGGAAATCTTCGCCACCACCAAGCGGTTCGGCACGGTGCTGGAAAATGTCGTGATCGACGAGGAAAGCCGCGAGATCGACCTGGACGACAACTCGCTGGCCGAGAATAGCCGCGGTTCCTACCCGATCGACTTCATCCCGAACACGTCGGAGAAGAATCTGGGGCCGGTGCCCAAGAACATCATCTTCCTGACCGCCGACGCCTATGGCGTTCTGCCGCCGATCGCGCGGCTGACCCCGGAACAGGCGATGTATCACTTCCTGTCCGGCTATACTGCGCGCGTCGCGGGCACCGAGATAGGCGTGACCGAGCCGACCGCCACCTTCTCGACCTGCTTCGGCGCACCCTTCATGCCGCGCCACCCCAGCGTCTATGGCAATCTGCTGAAAGAGCGGATCAACAAGGGCGGCGTCACCTGCTGGCTGGTCAACACCGGCTGGGCCGGCGGCAAGGCGACCATGCCGGGGATCAAGCGCATGCCGATCAAGGTGACGCGCGCGCTGCTCAACGCCGCGCTCGATGGCAGCCTGAACAGCGCCGAATTCCGCACCGATCCCAATTTCGGGTTCGAGGTGCCGGTTGCGGTCAATGGCGTCGACAGCCAGATCCTCGATCCGCGCGCTATGTGGGCGGACAAGGAGGCTTATGACGCCACCGCGGCGACGCTGGTGAAGGCCTTTGTCGACAATTTCGCCCAGTTCGAGGAGCATGTCGACGACGGCGTGCGCAGCGCGGCGCTGACGGCTGCCTGATCGGCGTTCATAGCGGATTGCAGGAGCCGGGGCGGAAACGCTCCGGCTCTTTTGCTTTTGGCAGGGGCGCGGCGGTGCTATGCTGCCTGCCTATCATGGCAGCGGAGATTAGCATGGGCATGTTCGACAATCTGATGGGCAATCTGGGCGGGCTGGAAGCGATCGCGCAGAAGGTCGGGCTGGAGCCGGAACAGATGCAGGGCCTGCTGAACGAGATCGGCGCCAAGATCGGCAGCGGCGAGACCAGCGTGTCGGCACTGGCCGAGACGGCGGCCGAGCATGGCGTGTCGGCCGACGCGCTGCAGCAGCTGCTGGGCCAGTTTGGCGGGCCGGAGGCGATTTTGGGCCAGTTGGGCGGCTTCCTGGACCGGGACGGCGACGGCAATCCGCTCAATGAGCTCAGCGGCCTGGCCAAGGGCCTGTTCGGCTAAGAGTGGCGAGGGGTGGGCCGGCAAAGCCGGCACAAGAGCAATGGGAACGGGCCGGCAAAAGCCGGCCCTTGGCCGCCCCCAAGTTTTTTTGGCCTTGCCTTCGCGATGCGGTGGGGCCATTTGCGGACTACACCATTATTGCGAATGATCCGCAACTAGCGCCGCCCGATCATGGCGGTGCCGACGAAATGCAAGGATAAGGTCTTGACCGACGTGACGATCGAAAAGCCGGTTCTGGAACCCACCGGCGCGCTTTCCGTGGAAACCGTGCTGTCGGTGAAGCACTGGAACGAGCATCTGTTCAGCTTCCGCATCACCCGCCCGGCAAGCTTCCGCTTCCGCTCGGGCGAGTTCATCATGATCGGCCTGAAGGGCGATAACGGCAAGCCGTTGCTGCGCGCTTACTCGATCGCCAGCCCCGCTTGGGACGAGGAAATCGAGTTCCTGTCGATCAAGGTGCAGGATGGTCCGCTGACCAGCAAGCTGCAGAAGATCGAGCCGGGCGACCAGATCTATCTTGGCCGCAAGCCGACCGGCACGCTGGTGACCGACGCGCTGCTGCCGGGCAAGCGGTTGTTCATGCTGTCGACCGGCACCGGCCTGGCGCCGTTCCTGAGCCTGCCGCGTGACCCGGATGTCTATGAATTCTACGAGCAGGTCGTGGTGGTGCATTCGGTGCGCCGGGTGAGCGACCTGGCCTTCCGCGACGAGATGGAAGGCAAGTGGGCCGAAGATCCGCTGGTATCGGAGCAGGCGGCGGGCCAGTTCCATTATGTGCCGACCGTGACGCGCGAAGAATTCCCCAACAATGAGCGCATCGACAAGCTGGTCGAGAGCGGCAAGCTGTTCGAGGGGATTCCGGGCGCGGCGAAATTCGACCCCGAAACCGACCGGATCATGATGTGCGGCAGCATGGAGATGATCAAGCAGTTCGCGGCCTATTTCGAGGAGCAGGGCTTCACCGAAGGCTCCAACGCGGCGCCAGGTCAGTTCGTGATCGAGCGGGCCTTTGTAGGCTAAGGCCCGGACGCAAAAAGATAGGGAAGGGCCGGGGGAGCGATCCTCCAGCCCTTTTTTGTTGCGTCAGGTCCGTTCGTCCTGAGCGAAGTCGAAGGACGCGCCGAGCGGAGCGAGGTGCCTCACTGCGTTCGGCAGAAGGCTTCGACTTCGCTCAGCCCGAACGGTTCTTTTACGCCCCCTTCCTCTGGGCGACATAGGCGTCGACATTTTTCGCCAGGACGGTCATCGGCACGCCGCCGCCCTTGACCACGGCGTCGTTGAACAGGCGGAAGTCGAACTTGTCGCCCAGCGCCTGTTGCGCTTGCGCGCGCAGGCGGACGATTTCGCCATGGCCGACCTTGTAGCCACAGGCCTGGCCCGGCCAGGCGCAATAACGGTCGACCTCACCCTGCACATCCTCGACCGTGGAGCCGTTGGTGGTGGCGAACCAGTGGATCGCCTGGTCGCGGGTCCAGCGCTTGGCATGAAGGCCGGTGTCGACCACCAGACGGCAGCAGCGATAGGCGATCGACTGGAGATAGCCCAGCCGCCCGGCGACATCGCCGTCATAGGCGCCCAGCTCGTCGCCCAGTTGCTCGGCATAGAGCGCCCAGCCCTCCGAATAGGCGTTGAAGGCGAGCATGGAGCGGATCAGGGGGAGCTTGTAGGTATATTCGCCCTGCCAGATGTGGCCCGGAATCCCCTCATGATAGCAAAGCGTCGGCAGCGAATAGCGCGGCCAGATGCTGGTATCGCGCAGGTTGATATAATAATTGCCCGGCACGCTGCCGTCGATCGTGCCGGCGCCGGCATAGGCGCCCGGCGCCCCGGCCTCGATCTCCACCGGCACCCGTTTCACCACCAGCTTGGCCGGCACCAGGGTCGCGAAGGCGCGGGGCAGGCGGGTGCGGATATCGGCGAGGCGCCCGTCGATATAGGAGAGGATCTGCTGGCGCCCCTTGTCGTCATTGGGGAAGAGATAGCGCGGATCCTTGCCCATCGCCGTCATCCGCTCGCCCACGGTCCCCTTCGTCATGCCGAGGGATTTCAAGAGCCGGTCCATTTCCGACTGGAGGGCCTTGAGCTGTTCCTGGCCCAGCGCATGGACTTCGTCGGGCGACATGGTGGTGGTGGTGCCGGCCTGCAGCGCCCAGCCATAATAGGCATCGCCCTGCGGCAGTTTCCACACGCCCGCATCCATGGTGGCAAGGCCACGCTGGCGGGTGAGTTCGGCGGCCTGGCGGGCAAGGGCGGGGGCGATGGTGGTGCGGGTGATCTGCTGCGCCTTGGCGGCATAATCGCCCTGCATGTCGCGGGTGCGGCGCGCGATCGAGGCGACCGGCACCCACTGGTCGAGCGGCTGGCCCTGCACCGCCTTCATCTGGCCCAGCGTCTTGTCGAGCAGGAAGGCGGGGGCGACGACGCCGATGCCGGCGTCATGCTTCAACCGCTCGGTCTCGCCGTCGAGATTGGCGGCATATTGGGTCAGGCGTTCTAGATAGGCGTCGGCGTCGGCCGGGGTGGCGATGGCGTGATTGGCGTCGAGGAAGTCGGGCGTCTCGATGAAGGCGCCGGTATTCTGGGCGACGGCATAGGGCGCGTTGCGATAGGACCAGTTGCTGTTCATCATCGCCATGTCGCCGAAGGGGAAGGCGAAGCCGGCATCGGCCAGTTCATGGGCGGCGCGCACCACCTCCACATCGGTGCGGGTGGCGGGCGACAGGGCGTCGAGATCGATGGCGCGCAGCTGGGTCAGGCGATCCTTCACATGGGCGGCGATCCGGGCCTGGCCGGCCGGGCTCTTGTCGCCCAGGCGCGCTTTGAGCGGGGCGCGGGCGCCGGTATCGAGGCCAAGGCCGCTCGCGGTTTCGGGCGCATCGGCCAGCATCGCCTCGGCCATGCCGGCGAGCAGCGCTTCGGCGCGGGCGTCTGCGGTGGTCGCCTGCGCCAGGGTGCGGGCGGGGAGCGCGGACAGGGCGAGGGTGGGCAGGGCGAGGGCGGAGGAGCCGGCGACGAGGAAATCGCGGCGGGAGGTCGTCATGGCGAAAAGGGTCTCCGTAGGAATTCACGCGGCTGGCGCGATTTCCGAGTCATCCGGCGGGGCGCCGGATTGGAAATCGCTCTCTTAACTTCGCATATTTCCCGCACATTTCGACATCTTATTTCCTACCCGCGACAGATCATAATAATCGGGCGATGCTGCCCAGGTTGATCTCAGGCGCGCTGATCGTGAGTTCCGCGACCAGTTCGCGCAGGGCGATGCGCTGGCGATGGGGCATGGCGGCGCGGGCGCCGCTGCGCTCGGCACAGATGGTGCGCATCGCCGCCAGCATCACCCGATTGTCGGGCGCGCGGCGATGGCCGACCACCACGCCGCGCCGGACGATGGGGCGGACCTGCGCACAGCGGGTCAGGGCGATCGCCTGGGCACGGGCGGCGTCCAGCCCCATTTCCAGCGCCCAGTCCCAGGCGGCGGCAAAACTCTCTGCCCCCTGTTTCTGCCGCAGCTGATAGGCCGAGCGCGGCGAACAGCCGACGCTGCGCGCCGCCTGCGCCACCACGCCGCAGCGCGCCAGCATGTCGATGAAGGCCCGCTGCGCGGCCGGCGACCATCCCGACGCGCGCCGGCGCAACATCGGGACGGAGGTGAAGTGGAGAAGGGGCATGTCGGTCATGCCGGCGAGGCTATCATGGGGCGGGAGGTGTAGGACAGGGGAAGAGATTTAGGCTTTCCTACATAAAGATCCCGTTATATGTCTGCGCAATAAACATTGGGGGGTAGGCGCTTGGCTGGATACGAAGAGCGTAAGGCGATTTACGAACAGATTGAAAAGTCACGCGGAAGTCGAGTTCTTGCTTACGTTACTGGAGATCGACCGGGAGCGGAGACCCAGGTGTCCCCGGAGATCGTAGATCTTTTTGTGGATCATTTGGACGCAATTTGGCCGGCAGGACGCATTTCCCTGATATTATACACTAACGGTGGTGACACCGCCGCTGCGTGGCGTCTTATAAATCTTATCCGAACGTTTTGTGATGAGTTGGAAGTGATCGTTCCAGCGAAGGCTTTGAGTGCAGGTACTCTGATCTGTCTCGGTGCCAATAATATCGTGATGACGAAGCAGGCGACCCTTGGTCCTATCGATCCCAGTTTAAATAGCCCTCTTGGTCCATTGGTGCCTGGCGGCAACCCAAATCATAGAGCCCCCGTTAGCGTTGAGGCGATTCAGGGGTATTTGGACGTTGCGATCAATGAGTTAAAAATAACAGACGATTCTGCTCTGGCTGGCATTTGGACTAATTTATCCGAGAAAATTCATCCTTTGGTTTTGGGGCAAATATTCCGGACACGGCAGCAGATTAGGACACTTGCTCGGAGATTGCTTGAATTCCAAAAGACTGATTCCGATGTCATCGATCGGATCGTATCTTTTCTCTGTAGCGAGTCAGGCAGCCACGATCACACCATCAATCGGCGCGAAGCGCGAGGGTTGGGGCTGGCGGTCGAAAATCCCAGCCAGGAGCTTTACGAGATATTAAAGGCTTTGCAGCAGGATTATGTGGAGTTTTTATCGCTGCGGACCCCTTTCAACCCTGATACATTGCTTGCAGGTCAGCAGCAGGCGAACTATGCGGCGCCCCGTGCATTGATCGAAAGCAGTGCATTCGGCAGTCACCAGTTTTTATCGGAAGGCATCGTGTCGCGGATTGAAGTTCCCAATTCGATGGGAGTACCTCAAGTGGGTATCCAGGACATGAGGAGCTTCGAGGGATGGCGTAAGGAGGCATGACCATGGCGCACCAGACGAGCAGCTTTAATGCTACCGACGTTAGTTATATCCGTCATTGCACCGCTGCTGCTGAGAATCCTTTTTATCAGACGGCTGCGGCTCCGGATGCGCTTGCATCCCTAATGCGCGGCCACGTGATCGTTCGCGCTACCGATACGCCGATCTCTTTTCCATTCGCCGTTGAGGAAGTGACAGGATATTATCGTCGCGCTGGCTGAATGACACCGGATCGAGCTGTAATATTTTTTGGTATAGTCTCACCTCGCTCTGCAACAGGAATGTGCGGCGATGGCGCGCAACACATCGGTGACGATCGGCGACCATTTTACCCGCTTCATCAGCGATCAGGTGCAGACCGGTCGCTATGGATCGGCGAGCGATGTCGTGCGGGCGGGGCTGCGCTTGCTGGAAGAGCGTGAGGCGCAGGTGCCGGCGTTGCAGGCGGCGCTGATCGCCGGGGAGGAGTCGGGCGCAGCGACGCCGCTCGATTTCGAGGCTTTCAAGGCGGCCAAGCGCGGCGAATAGGTCGGCTGGCGGTAGGGCGATCCAGAAAATTCCGTTCGTTTCGAGAAACCTTGGCTCAGCGCTACCCGCTTCTCGACTTCGCTCGAAGTGAACGGGGTGGGGGAGGTGTCCTGCTACAGAATTGGACGCGTGCCGAATGGATCCCGGATCAAGTCCGGGATGACGGTGGTTTGTTGGGGTGGGGTCAGGTTCCCTCCACCCACAGCACCGCGCCTTCTGCGCCCGTCACGCGCACCCTTGTGCCCGCTTCGCTGTCCGGGCCGCGGGCGGTCCAGACGCTGTCGCCGACCTTGACCCGGCCTTCGCCGCCGCGGATCGGCTCTACGACGGTCACCAGTTCGCCGATCAGGCGGGCGGTGCGGTCGTTGAGATTGGGATCGGTCGAGGGCACCGGATTGTCCACATACCAGCGCCGCCCGGCCCAGACCGAGACGACGCAGAGCGCGGCGAAGATCAGCAGTTGGAGCGGAATGCCGATCGGCAGCGCCAGCGCGGCGAGGCCGGTGATAGCGGCGGCGATCGCGATCCAGATCAGGAAGACGCCGGGGATCAGCACCTCCGCAATGGCCAGCAGCGCGGCGAAGACCAGCCAGGCCCAATGATCCTGGAGCAGGGTGAGCCAGTCGTTCATGGGGTGGTCCTGTGGTTGGTGGGGTGGAGTGTTTTTGCGTCGTTTCGGTGGCGGCGGGGCGCTATCGCTCTGGCGTCGCGGATAGCGGAAAGTGCGGGAGATGGGTTCCCGCTTTCGCGGGAATGACGGGGGTGGGTGGGGCCAGCTTTCGTCCGTTCGGGCTGAGCTTGTCGAAGCCCTCGCCTGAGCGGAGCGAAGGCCTCACTTCGTTCGGCTGAGCCCTTCGACAGGCTCAGGGCGAACGGTGTTTGGGGCGAGCGTTGCGCTGCTGGCTTCTCGACTTGGCTCGAAGCGAACGGATGTGGTGGGCGCTTCGGGATGGTGGGGATGTTTTGGGCGCGCGGGATGGCGATGGGGTGTGTGGCGGGCCAGCCGGCTTTGCCTGACAGGGCGGACCGGTTGCGCAGCGGCGCCATCGCCATCCCCCCTCAGCCCTGGCTCTGGCCGAACGGGCCCCGGCGTGGCGCGGCGGGTGGCGCTGGTGGGGTGGGGGTGTCGCCTAGCGCTTCCTTGGCGAGCTGGCCGATGCCGCCGAGCGTGCCGATGAGTTGGGTCGCCTCGACCGGGAAGAGGATGGTCTTGGCATTGGGCGAGGTGGCGAATTGTTGCACCGCGTCGGTATATTTCTGGGCGATGAAGTAATTGAGCGCCTGCGGATTGCCGGCCGCGATCGCGTCCGACACCATCTGCGTCGCCTTGGCTTCGGCTTCCGCCTCGCGCTCGCGTGCCTCGGCATCGCGGAAGGCGGCTTCGCGGCGGCCTTCGGCTTCCAGGATCTGCGACTGTTTCTGGCCCTCGGCGCGCAGGATCTCGCTGCTTTTCAGGCCCTCAGCCTCCAGGATGTTGGCGCGCTTCTCGCGCTCCGCCTTCATCTGGCGCCCCATGGCGTTGACGATGTCGGCGGGCGGGCGGATGTCCTTGAGCTCCACGCGGGTGATCTTGATGCCCCAGGCGTTGGTGGCATGATCGACCACGGAGAGGAGGCGGGCGTTGATCTCGTCGCGCTTCGAGAGGGTTTCGTCGAGGTCCATCGAGCCCATCACGGTGCGCAAATTGGTGGTGGCGAGCTGCATGATGGCGACATAGAGTTCGGACACTTCATAGGCGGCCTTGGCGGCGTCGAGCACCTGGAAGAAGACCACGCCGTCGACCGACACCATGGCATTGTCCTTGGTGATGATTTCCTGCCCCGGAATGTCGACGACCTGCTCCATCATGTTGATCTTGCGACCGACGGCGTAGAAGAAGGCGGGGTAGAAATTGAGGCCGGGCTTCGCCACCTCGGTAAAGCGGCCGAAACGCTCGATGGTATATTGATAGCCCTGCCGCACCACCTTGACGCTGACCGCCAGGTAGAAGAGCACCAGAAACGTGACCGTGAGTGCGAAGGTCGTCACCATATGTCCTCCCCAGAGAAGGGGATCACTATGGCGGCTATTCGTTAACGGGAAAAGGCAAAGTGATGGAGAGACATAAGATGCAGTTGCGCCACGCCCGATCCCTGCTGTTCCTGCCCGCGTCCAATCCGCGCGCGGTGGCCAAGGCGCGCACCCTGGCATGCGACATGGTGATCCTGGACCTGGAGGATGCGGTGCCCGACGCGGACAAGGCGGCGGCGCTGGACGCGGCGGTCGAGGCCGTGGGCGAGGGCTTTGGCGGGCGGCTGATGGCGGTGCGGATCAATGTCGAGGGGATGCCCTCGCATGGGCCAGAGATGGTGGCGCTGAAGCGCACCGCGGTCGACTATGTGGTGCTGCCCAAGGTCGAGAATGCCAAGCAGGTGAAGGATGTCTATTCCGTCGCGCAGAAGCCGGTGATCGCGATGATCGAGAGCGCGAAGGGCGTGCTGGCGGCGCCGGGAATCGCGGCGGGCGAGGGCTGCGCGGCGCTGTTCGTGGGCACCAATGATTTGCGCAAGGATCTGGCCATTCCGCCCTCGGCCGGGCGGGCGGGGCTGGTCCATGTGCTGCAGAGCGTGGTGCTGGCGGCGCGGGCGGCGGGCATCGCGGTGTTCGACGGCGTGTTCAACCGGCTGGATGATGAGGCGGGGCTGGAGGCGGAATGCGCCGAGGGGCATGGCTTCGGCTTTGACGGCAAGACGCTGATACATCCGGGGCAGGTGCCGGTGGCGAACCAGGCGTTCGGCCCGGACGCGCAGGCGGTGGCGGATGCGCGCCGGCTGATCGAGGCGGCGACCGGCGGGGCCGAGCGCTTCGAGGGGCGAATGATCGAGGCGATGCATGTCGACGAGGCGCGGGCGCTGGTGGCGCGGGCGGAGGCGGTCGGGCAATAGCGAAAGGCAAGGCGCATGGCGGTGCGGTTCGACAAGGTTGCGATCATCGGGACCGGCCATGTCGGCGCCACCGCCGCCTATGCGATGATGCTGCGCGGGCTGTTCACGCAGATCCTGCTGATCGATGCGGACGGGCCGCGCGCGCAGGCCGAGGCGCTGGACATTGCCGACGCCAATGCGCTGGCGCGGCCGGCCCATGTCCTGCGCGGCGACTATCGGGATGCGGGCGACGCGGCGATCGTCGTCATCACGGCCGGCGCGACCACCCATGGCGAGGAAAGCCGGCTGTCGGTTGCCGGACGCAGCGCCGCGATCGTGGCGGACTGTGCGCGGCGGGTGGTGGAAGCGGGCTTTGCCGGGGTGATGATCGTCGCGTCCAACCCGGTCGACGCGATGGCGCAGGTGGCGCAGCGCGCGTCGGGCCTGCCGGTGGGGCAGGTGATCGGCACGGGGACGTTGCTCGACAGTGCGCGCTTTCGCCGGCGGCTGGCCGATCGGCTGGGGGTGGCGCCGGTGTCGGTCGAGGGGCAGGTGCTGGGCGAGCATGGCGACAGCGAGGTGGCGGTCTTTTCGGGCGTGCGGATCGGCGGGGTGACGCTGGACCAGTTTCGCGGCGGCGCGGTGCTGGACCGGGCCGAACTGGCGCATGAGACGATGCGGGCGGGCTATGCGATCAACTATGGCAAGGGCCATACAAGCTATGGCGTGGCGACGGCGATCGTGCGGCTGTGCGAGGCGGTGCGGCGCGACGAGCAGGTGGTGCTGCCGGTGTCGACGCTGGCCCATGGCGAATGCGGCGTGGCGGGCGTCTATCTGAGCCTGCCCTGCGTGATCGGGGCGCTGGGGGTGAGCCGCGTGCTGGCGCCGGACCTGGATGCGGAGGAACGGGCGGCGCTGCGGGTGTCGGCAGCGGTGTTGCAGGGCATCATGGACGGGCTGGAATCCCATTGAAAATCCCCGGCGATCATCCCTCCGGCAGATCCACCCTAGGCAGAAGTTCCGCCTCCAGCGCGGGATAGAGGTGGGCGACGCTGCGTTGCAGTTCGTAGCGGGCGGCGGCCATGGTGGCGAAGCGGTCGGGGATGGGGAGAGTGCCGGCCTCCACCATGTCGAGGCCGGACCGCACGGCGGCGCGCAGCGTCATGTCGAGCCAGTCGAGCCAGTCGCGGGTCTGCGCGATGGCGCGGGTGCCGGCGGGATCGAACGGGCCATGGCCGGGGATCGCCGCCTTGTGCGGCAGCTTTGCGAGCGCATCCAGGCTTTCGCGCCAGCGGGCGAGGTTCGCGGTCGGGGTGCTGGGCGCGCGGTCGAGGAAGAGCAGGTCGCCCGCGATCAGCGTGCCGGTGCGTTCGTCCAACAAGGCGAGATCGGCATTGCTGTGGCCGGCGAGCGGCAGCAGTTGCAGGCGGCGGCCGCCGAAATCCTCCGCCGGCTGGTCGATCCGCCGCCCCGGCAGGGCGAGGTCGGTGCCGCGCATCCAGTCGCTCAGCAGGCGATAGAGCGCATCGGAAAAACCGCGCCCGTCCCGTTCCATGTCGGCGATCGTGCCGGGCAGGGCGGCGACGGTGGCGGGATTGAAGGCGGCGATGCCCATGCCATGGTCGGGATGGAGATGCGTGACATAGACCCGCACGACCGGCTGGCCGGTCAATGTCTCCGCCACTTTCCTGAGCATGTGGCCATAGCGGATCGACGGGCCGGCATCGACCAGCAGCGTGCCGGCCGGGGTGGCGATGATCGCGATATTGGCGATCGCGCCGCCATTGGCGAAGAGCATCGGTTCGTCGGCGCCATGGATCATCCAGAGGCCATCGGCGACCGGCTGCGGATCGATGCGATAATCGTCGGTTGCGGCCCCGGTCAGCAGGGGGAGGGCGCCGGTCATGCCGGCCAGCGCCTGTCGGCGGCTGAGCATCATCGGCCGGTCGCGCCGGTGGCAGCGGGGAGGGGCGACTGGCGGGCGACCGTCACCTTGGCGAGATAGGCGCGGCCATTGGTGTCGCGCGCGGCGATGGAGAGCGTGTCGCCGGGATGGGCGCGGGGCATCAGGGTGATGGCGGGGTCTTCCGCCACGGCGGCCCATATCTCCATCTCGCCGAGCAGCCCGCCGTCGGCGCCGGTCACGCGCATCTGTTCGATATGATAGGTCGGGATATTGGCGACGAAGCCGGTGTCCATGGGATGGCGGAAGGTGACGCGCAGCCGGCTGGCGCCATCGGCCATCGGCCAGGCTTCGCCTCGCATTTCGCCCAGATGCTGGGCCCAGTCGCCCTTCACCCGGCTAACCGGTGGGGCCGAACAGCCGCCGCCCGCCGCATCGACCCAGCCGCCGCTGACCAGCCATTGGCCGTCCGCCAGTTGCACCGCGCCGCGCACCGGGGTGCGCTGGTCGAGCTTGATGCGGGTGGCGACATAAGGTTCGGCGCCGTCGGGCCGATAGTCGATGGCGATCGGGATGGGATTGAGGTCGGCGAGGATCAGCATGCGCCTGACTGGACCGAGGCTGCGCGCGTCGAGCGCGACCGGGAAGCTGCGCTGGTTTTCCGCGATTTCGGGATAGCTGACCTTCACGCGCGGATCGAAGCGGACCGGATCGTCGCCGAAGATGGTCTGCGCATGGGCGGTCCACATGGGCGAGCGCAGCGGATCGGCGGGATAGGGCGCGCGGGCAGGCGCGATGCTGCCGATCGCCAGCAGGCAGGACATGGCCATGGCTGTCAGGGTCTTGCGCCTGTTCATCCTCTTCTCCCAAAGTCCATGCCTAGCGCCGGACGAAAGACGCTACCATTGCACCTTGGGTCATGATGTCTGGAGAGAGTGGCATGCGGGCGAGGATGAGGCTGATGGCGGCGCTGCTGCTGGTGCCGGGCCCAGTGCAGGCGCAGATGCAGGCGCAGGAGGCGGAGTTGTTCGATGCGGCGGGCTATCGCATCGCTTATTATCGCGGACCCGTGCATCGCCCGCCCGAGGGGGTGGGCAGGATCGCGCCGGCCGCGATCGCCGGGCTGCGGCCGGATATCGACATGATCCTGATCGATGTGCTGCCGGCCGAGGGTGGCCATCGCGCGGCGGACGGACGCTGGCAACTGGCGCAGCCGCATGAGAGCATCCCCGGCGCCCACTGGTTTCCCGAAAGCGGGCGGGGTGCGCCGACGCCGGATATTACCGACTGGTTCGCGCGCGGGGTTGCGCGGCTGACCGGCGGGAAGCGCGACCGGATGATCGTCACCTTTTGCCGCGCGGATTGCTGGATGGGCTGGAATGCGGCGCGACGGCTGCGGGTGATGGGCTATCGCAATATCTGGTGGCTGGCCGAGGGGACCGACGGCTGGCGAGATCTGGGCCGCGAGCTGAAGCCCGTACAACCCGCGCGCCGATAGGACCAAAGGTCAATTGTCTGGCCCCCGTTTTTGGGCATGTTGCACGCTAACGGGGTAGTTCAAACCATTGATTTTCGGGAGAGAGTAAATGCTTCATCGTTCGGTGCTGGCGATCATCGGCGGCCTGGCCATGGCCAGTGCGATGCCGGCCGCGGCCAAGGACATCACCGTCCATATGAAGAACAAGGGCGCCGATGGCGCGATGGTGTTCGAACCGTCCTTCGTGAAGGCGGCGCCGGGCGACGTGATCCATTTCCAGCCGACCGATCCCAGCCATAATGCCGAGACCATCTCTACCATGCTGCCGGCCGGCGCGACGCCGATGAAGGGGGCGATGAACAAGGAGGCGGTGCTGACTGTCAGCAAGCCGGGCCTCTATGGCATCAAGTGCATGCCCCATTATTCGATGGGCATGGTGGCGCTGGTGCAGGTGGGCAAGCCGACGGCGGCCGATGTGACGGCGGCCAAGGCGGTCAAGCTGCCGCCCTTCGCCGCCAAGCGGATGAATGCGGCGCTCGCTCAGGTGAAATAAGCGCGGGCCAGTCCCGCAAACAGGCAGGCCGGTCATCCACCAGGATGGCCGGACTGTTTTCTGTCATTCGTAGCGCAGCGCGTGGATCGGGTTGGTGCGCGCAACGCGGAAGCTGTGTGCGCCGATCGTGAGGATCGCGATCAGCAGCGCCAGCCCGCCTGCCAGCAGGAAGGGCAGGGGCGTCAGCGCGATGCGGGAGTCGAAGCTGTTGAGCCAGTCGCGCATCACCCACCAGGCGACCGGCCAGGCGATGAGGTTGGCGATCAGCACCGGGCGGGTGAACTGCCAGACCAGCAGCTGCACGATCTTGCCCGTGCTGGCGCCCAGCACCTTGCGGATGCCGATCTCCTTGGTCCGGCGCTGCGCGGTGAAGGCGGACAGGCCGAACAGGCCGAGGCAGCCGACGATCACCGCCAGCAGGGCGAAGGCGGCGAAGGCCTGGGCCCGTGCTTCCTCGGCATGATAGACTTCGCGCACGATGTCGTCGCTGAAGCGGGCGGTGAAGGGCACTTCGGGAGCGAGCCGCTTCCACACGCTTTCGATCCGCGCCAGCACCGTCGCCGGATTGCCATGATAGCGGATCAGCATTTCGTTATGATTGTCGCGATCGAAGAGGAAGAAGATCGGGTCCATCGGATCGCGGATCGAGCGGAAGCGCGAATCCTGGACGACGCCGATGATGGTGATGGGCACGCTGCCGCCAAATTCGTCGCGCACCAGGCCGCCGCGCACCTGCTTGCCGATCGCGTCCTGCGGTGAGGCAAAGCCCAAGCGCTTGACCGCCAGTTCGTTGACCACGGTATTGGCGCCGCGCGCGGCAAAGGCCCGCTCGGCCTCCGGAACCTCCGGGAAGGGACGGGTGATGTCGTCGATCGGCCGGTTGATGTCGAAGCTCCGCCCGGCGAGCAGCTTGATGCCCATCGTGTCGAAGAATTTGGTGTCGACCTGATAGATGCCCATGCTGATCGGCTCTTCACGGCCGGGCACGAGGATACCGCTATTGGTGTTGTTGGTGGTGCTGATGCCGATATTGGTGCGGCCGACCGAGGTCACGCCATCGACCTTCTCGATTTCCCGCACCATCGTGTCGAGCACCGGATCCAGCTGGCGGCGGCTGATGCCCGAAATCTGGATCAGCCCCTCGCGCTTGTAGCCGGGATCGGAATTGCGGGCGTAGAGGGTCTGGGCATAGACCACCGCGGTGCAGATGATGAGGCCGATCGACACCGCGAACTGGGCGACCACCAGCGCGCTGCGCAGCTGGCCCGATCCTTCCGCATCGGCCGCCGACTTGTTGGCCTTGAGCACGCGGGCGGGCTGGAAGCGGGACAAATAGAAGGCGGGATAGGCGCCGCCGGCCACGCCGACCAGCAGCACCAGGCCGATGATCGGCAGGATGAGGCCGCCGCTGCCGAAATAATGGAGGCTGAGGTCCGCGTCGAGGAAGCGGCTGACCAGTGGCAGCAGCAATTCGGTCAGCGCCAGCGCGACCAGCATCGCCACCGCCGAGACCAGGATGGATTCGCCGATGAATTGCAGCACCAGCTGGCGGCGATTGGCGCCCAGCACCTTGCGCAGGGCAACTTCCCGCGCGCGCTGGCTGGCGCGGGCGGTGGCGAGATTGACGAAATTGACGCAGGCCATGCCCAGGATCAGCAGGGCGACGATGGCGAAGGTGATGATCGAGCCGCGATCATTGCCCGGCGTCATCGAGCCGTTCTGGGCGCGGCCGAGATGGACGTCGCGGACATTGACCAGGGCGAAGTTCATGTCGTCGCCCTGGTTGAAGCGGCGGCCGCCGAAAAACTGGTCGGGGATGTTGCGCTTTTCCCATTGCGGCAGCTGGGCATTGATCGCCTTGACGTCGGCGCCGGGCTTCAGCCGGACATAGATCCAGCCCGATTGCCAGCCATATTGGCTGAGGAAATCGGGTGTCTGCGCCCAGTAGCTGGGCGGATCATAGCGGGCGAGCATGGTGAGCTTGAGGTGCGAGGCCTTGGGCAGATCCTTGAGCACGCCATTGACGCGATAGTCGGTCGAGATGCCGCGCGAGATGAGCGTCAGCGTCTGGCCCATCGGGTCTTCGCTGCCGAAGCGGCGCTTCGCCTCGCTGTCGGTCAGCACCATGTCGCCGGGCTTGGCCAACGCGGTACGCGGATCGCCCTTCACCAGCGGCAGGTCGAGCACGTCGAACACCGGGCCGTCGACGAATTTCATGTCGTCCACTTCGGTCGCGACGCCATTGCGCAGAACGACTGGCCCGGCCGAAAGCAGATGAACGGCCGCCGCGATCTGCGGGAAATCCTTCCGCAGCGCCGCCTGCGCGACATAGGGCGCCATCTGCAGGTTGTTTTCGCGGCCGCCATGCGGGTCGGTATAATAGGTCTGGAACTGGAAGGTCCGATCCGCCTGCGGCATCCAGGCGTCGAAGGTCAGTTCATTGCGGACGAACAGCAGGATGATGAGGCAGGCCGCCATGCCGGTCGCCAGCCCCAATATGTTGATCGCCGCATAGGTGCGGCTCTTGAGCAGCGACCGCAGGCCGACCGTCAGATAATTGCGCCACATGGGAAGTCTCTCCGTCTTGGGCTATCAGGCGGCGCGGCGCCGTTCCTGCAGGATGCGGCCGTCCAGCATGTGGACGACGCGGCTGGCATAATCGGCATGGGCGGGCGAATGGGTGACCATGACGATGGTCGATCCTTCGGCGTTGAGAGTCTGGAGCATCTTCATCACCTCCTCGCCATGGCTGGTGTCGAGATTGCCGGTCGGTTCGTCGGCCAGGATCAGGCGCGGTTCGGACACCAGCGCGCGGGCGACGGCGACGCGCTGCTGCTGGCCGCCCGACAGCTGGCTGGGGCGGTGGCGGGCGCGATGGGCGATGCCGACCCGGTCCATCACCGCCTCGACCTTCGCCTTGCGCTCGGCCGCGGGCATGGCGTGATAGAGCAGGGCGAGCTCGATATTCTCGGCCACGCTCAACTCGTCGATCAGGTTGAAGCTCTGGAAGATGAAGCCCAGATGCGTCTTGCGGATGCCCGCCAGCCTGGGTTCGGGCAGGCCGGCAATCTCGGTATCGCCAAAGCGGTAGGAGCCGCTCGACGGGCTGTCGAGCATGCCGATCATGTTCAGCAGGGTCGACTTGCCGCAGCCCGACGGGCCCATGATCGCGACAAATTCGCCCTGGAAGATGTCGAGGTCGATCGCATCGAGCGCGGTGGTTTCGACCATGTCGGTGCGATAGACGCGGCTGAGTTCACGCAGGCTGAGCAACGCTTGGGTCATGTCTTTGCCTTTCACTTCTTTTCGAGGACCAGCCGATCCTTGTCGGCAAACCCGGTATAGGGGGATGTGAGCACCTGCTCGCCGGGCTCCAGCCCGTCGAGAATCTCGATATAGTCGGCGTTGCGCCGGCCGAGGCGCACGGCGCGCTTCACCGCCTCGCCGCCGTCGGGTGTCACCACGAACACCCAGGCACCGCCGGTGTCATTGTAGAAGCTGCCATTGGGGATGAGGCGCGCGCGCACCGGATCGCCCAGCGTCAGCTTGGCCTGGAGCGTCTGGCCGCGCTGGATCTGGGGCGGTTCGCCGTCGAGGAATTGCAGGTCGATCTCGAACTGGCCGTTGCGCACGGTCGGATAGATTTTCGCGACCTTCATCCGATAGCTCTTGCCGTTCCAGTCGACCATCGCGGTCTGGCCGAGCTGGACGCGGGGCAGATAGAATTCGTCGATCCCGGCGACCAGCTTGTTGCGGCCGGGGCTGTCGATCTGGCCCAGCCGCTCGCCGCGCGCCATCGACTGGCCGACCTGGATCGAGAAGGCGGAGACGGTGCCGGCGACCGGGGCGCGCAGATTGAGCGCCTCCAGGCTGGCGCGGGCGACGCCGAGGCTGGACTGGAGGGTTTCGGCCGAGGCGCGCAACTGGGCGAGCTGGCTGGTCTGGAGCCGCTCGTCGGTCTGCTGGGTGCGGGCAAGGACGGCCCGGCGATCGCGCTGATAGGCAAGGTCGTCGCGCGTGTCGGCAAAGGTCCGGCCGGCGACGAAACCGCGCGCGGCCAGCGGCGCTTCCCGCTCATATTGGCGCTGCGCCTTCTTGAGGTCGAGATCGGCCTCCAGCATGGCGCGGTTGTTGGTGAGCCGGTTCTGTGACAGCGCCAGTTCCTGGCTGCGCATCGAATTGAGCTGCTGCGTCACTTCGGTCTGGCGGGCGAGGACCGACAGTTGCAGTTCGGCGTTGGACAGGCGGGCGAGCAGCTGGCCCTTCTGGACGGTGGCGCCATCCTCGACCAGCACCTCTTCGACCCGGCCGCCCTCGATCGCGTCGAGATAGACGGTGATGAGCGGGGTGACGCGGGCGCGCAGCGGCAGGAAATCGTCGAACCGGCCCTGGCTGACGGTGGAGACGACGATGCGGTCGGCCGGCAGGGTCTGGCTGTTGCTGCTGGGCATATAATACCAGGCGGTGCCGATCAGCGCGATCGCGACGGCGGCGCCCAGCGCGACTTTGGCGCGCAGCGGCAGGGTCTTGCGCGCCACCACCCGGTCCATCGCGCCGCCGCTGGTAGGCGCGGCGGCCCGCGGCGTTTCGCTCGGCATGCTGACGACGCTCATGGGCGGCGGCTCCACTGTCCGATTTCGAACATTGCTTGTCCGATAGCGAACATCAGGCGAGGAAGGGCTTGCAGCCGGTGCCGGCGCGCGCGGGGCAGCGGAGATGCCCGGCCTCGGCCGCCATCTGGCGCGGCGCTTCGCAGCCGAACGGCCGGGAAGCGGCCTGCGGCGCGGCCATCACCAGCAGGGTGGCGGCGATGCCGAGCAGGATCGAAAGCGGTTTTGACAGCGAGGAGCCGGGCCGGCGATACATTGTCAGTCTCCATCTGGACTTGGGGCACATGCCCTTTGCCGGATGCTTCGCAAGCGGCGTGCCAGTTGCCTTTTTGCGAGCATGTGCGGGACGGGATGCGGGCCGTGACGGGTCTGGCACGGATATTGATTGCACGGTTCCGGACAGGCGCTGTACGGGAGCGAACGGATGACAGAGGGGCGGATGACACAGGAGAAGCCATTCGAGCTGTGCGTCGTCATCGATGATGATGACGACATATTGCTGGCCGCGCGCCTGTTGCTGCGCGCGATCTTTGGCGAAGTGCTGACCTTCCGCGACCCCGAATCCGCCTTTGCCGCGACCGCCGGTCTGACCCCCGAAGCGTTCCTGCTCGACGCTAATTTCTCGCGCGGGGCGACCAATGCGGCGGAAGGGTTCGAATGGCTGGGCCGTTTCCTGGCGCGCGATCCGCAGGCGGTGATCGTGATGATTACCGCCCATGCCGGGGTGCAGGTCGCGATCGAGGCGATGAAGCGCGGGGCCACCGACTTCGTGACCAAGCCCTGGTCGAACGAGCGGCTGCTGGCGACGGTGCGCACGGCCGCAGCGCTGCGCGCATCGCGCAAGGCGGTGGCGCAGAAGGACAAGGTGGCGATGATCGCGGCCGCGCCGGCGGGGGAGACGCCGCTGCTCGGCACATCGCCGGCGATGGCGCGGGTGCAGCAACTGATCGACCGTGCCGCGCCGACCGACGCCAATGTGCTGATCCTAGGCGAGAATGGCACGGGCAAGGAACTGGTCGCGCGCGAACTGCATCGCCGATCGCGCCGGGCCGAGCGGATCATGCTGCCGGTCGACCTGGGCGCGGTGGCCGAAAGCGTGATCGATTCAGAATTGTTTGGGCATGTGAAGGGCGCCTTCACCGATGCGCGGGCCGACCGGATCGGGCGGTTGCAGGCGGCCGATGGCGGCACCCTGTTTCTGGACGAGATCGGCAATCTGCCGCTGCACCTGCAGCCCAAGCTGCTGACCGCACTGGAGCAGCGCAAGGTGACGCCGGTGGGCGCCAACAAGCCGGTGCGGGTGGACATCAGGGTGATCGCCGCGACGAACCTGAGCGCCGGGCAGATCGCGGACGAGGGGCGGTTCCGCCAGGATCTGCTGTTCCGCCTGAATACGGTCGAGATAGTGCTGCCGCCGCTGCGCGAACGGCGCGAGGATATTCCCGCGCTGGTCGCCCATTATCATGCGCTCTATGCCCGTAAATATGCCCGGCCGGTGCATCCGATCGCGCCCGAGCTGATGGCGGCGCTGGTCGCCTATGACTGGCCGGGCAATGTCCGCGCGCTGCGCCATGCGATCGAACGGGCGGTGATCCTGGCCGGGGACGCGCCCTTTGGCATTGAGGATATCCCGCTGCGCAGCCATGGCAGTTCGGAGCCGGTCCGGATCGACCGCGCCGCCGTGGTGGAGGCGCCGCCACCGCCCGACGACATGAATCTGGAGCGGGTCGAGCGGCGGCTGGTCGAGACCGCGCTGATGAAGCATGGCTATAATATCTCCAGCGCCGCCGCCGAACTGGGCCTGACCCGCGCCTCCCTCTATCGCCGCATGGAAAAACATGGGCTTTGATCGACGCTTCTCGATCGGCCTGGCGCTGCGGCTGGTCATGGCCATGGCCTGCCTGGCGGCGCTCGCCTGGGCGCTGATGACGCCGGACCTTGGCGCCGTGCGCATCCTGTGCGCGATCGGCGCGGCGGTCAGCGCGATGGCGCTATGGCATCATGTGCGCCGCGCCAATTTCGAACTGGCCCGCTTTGTCGAGGCGATCGAGTTTGGCGACCTGCAGGCGCGCTTTGCCCGGCCGGGATCGGACAGCGGCTTCGACCAGCTGGGCGCGGCGCTCGATCGCGGCATCCGCAAGCTGCGCGACGATCGGGTAAGGTTGCAGGAGGCGTCGCGCTTCTACGAGGCGCTGGCCGATGATGCGCCCGCCGCGCTGCTGACGATCGCGCCCGATGGCCGCATCGAGCCGGTGAACAAGGCGGCGCGCAAGCTGTTCAACCGCCATGCCGGGGTGCGGCCGGACGATTATGCCCCCTATGGCGGCCATTTCGCCGCGACGCTGACCGCGCTGGAGCCGGGGCGCAGCCAGACCATGTTGATCGAGACCGATATCGGGCCGCAGCGCGTGCTGATCCGCTGCGCCAGCCTGACCCGGCTGGGCGGGGCGACGCGGGTGATTGCGGTGCAGGTGATCCAACAGGCGCTGAATGCGGTCGAGGTGGCGGCGCAGAGCGACCTCATCCGTGTGCTGACGCATGAGATCATGAATTCGATGACGCCGGTGACCTCGCTCGCCCGCACCGCGTCGGACCTGATGGCGCAGGCGGACGATGGCGGCGATCCGCTGATCGCCGATGCCCGTGCTGCCGTCGATACGCTGGCCCGGCGCGCCGACGGGGTGATGCATTTCGTCGAAACCTATCGCACCATCACCCGCCCGCCGCTGGTCGATCGCCGGTTGTTCGCGGCGCGGCCCTTTGCCGATGAACTGGCCAAGCTGTTTGCGGCCGATGCCGATCGCGCGAGCGTGCATCTGGATGTGCGGGTCACCCCGGCCGACCATCGCATCGATGCCGATCCCGACCTGTTGGCGCAGGTGGTCATCAACCTGCTGCGCAATGCGGCGGATGCGGCCGAATGCCATCGCGACCGGCCGGAAGTGTCGCTGAGCATCGCCGCGATCAGCGCCGGGCGCACCCGGATCGAGGTGGCGGACAATGGCCCCGGCGTGCCCGAGGCGCTGCGCCACGACATCTTCCTGCCCTTCTTCACCACCAAGAAGACCGGCAGCGGGATCGGCCTGAGCCTTGGCCGGCAGGTGCTGCTGGCGCATGACGGCACGATCGAGATCGACAGCGCGCCGTCGGGCGGCGCGCTGTTCCGGCTGACGCTGTAGCGCGGCGGCCGGCCCCGGTCAGGGGCAGGGATCGGGCAGGTCGCGATGGACCGCCTCGATCGCGGCGATGGCGTCGGCGCTGAGCGTCAGGTTGACGGCGTCGATGTCGGCCCTGAGCTGGTCCAACGAGGTCGCGCCGATGATCGTCGCAGTGACGAACGGGCGGCTGTTGACATAGGCGAGCGCAAGCTGCGCGGGATCAAGGCCATGGGCATGGGCGATCGCGACATAGCGGGCGGCGGCCGGTGCCTGGCCGGGCAGGTCGTAGCGGACGAACTGGCGCGCGACGTCGCGGCGGGTGCCGGGCGCGATCACCCCGCCCAGATATTTGCCGGTAAGATTGCCGCCGGCGAGCGGCGAATAGGCGAGCAGGCCGACATCTTCCCGCAGGGAAAATTCGGACAGGCCGATTTCGAACACGCGGTTGAGCAGATTATAGGCGTTCTGGATCGACGCGATGCGGGGCAGGCCCTGGTCCCGCGCCAGGCGCAGATATTCGCTGACGCCCCAGGGCGTTTCGTTCGACACGCCGACATGGCGGATCTTGCCCGCCTTCACCAGATCGGCAAGGGCATCGAGCGTTTCCTCGATCGGCACCGTGTCGGGCCGGTCGGCCAGGGCGGACAGGCCGCGCACGCCGAAGGAGGGGACCGGCCGGTCGGGCCAATGGACCTGGTAGAGATCGATATAGTCGGTCTGCAACCGGCGCAGGCTGTCGTCGATCGCCTGTTCGATGTTCCTGCGATCGAGCCGGTCCGCCGTGCGGATGCCGCGCGAGGGATCGCGCGCGGGGCCGGCCACCTTGGTCGCGAGGATGATGTCGTCGCGCTTCTTACGCCCGGCGATCCAGCTGCCGATATAGGCTTCGGTCAGGCCCTGGGTCTCACGGCTGACCGGGGTGACCGGGTACATTTCGGCGGTGTCGATGAAATTGACGCCCTGGCCGATCGCATAGTCGAGCTGGGCGTGCGCTTCGGCTTCGCTGTTCTGCGATCCCCAGGTCATGGTGCCAAGGCAGATCAGGCTGACCCAGAGGTCGGTGCGACCCAGCGTGCGATATTCCATATGTCATGGCCCTTTCGTGGCAAGCGACTGGTTTCTAGCCGTTTGTCGGGAAATGCAAAGCCATGGCGGGATCGGTTGAGAAACTATCATTGACAGCATCCGTCCGGCCGCAGACAGGAAACAGCTCGTCCATCGGTTAACCAAAGGCTCATCGGATCGCCCTAGGTTGCGACTCCTTCCCTGTTGGTGCGTTGATCGAGCATGTCTGACCTGTCTGATCTCATCCTGGACATGATTACCCGCTATGGCTGGTGGAGCGGGCCGATCATCGGCGTGCTGGCCTTTTTCGAATCGCTGGTGGTGATCGGGCTGTTCGTGCCGGCGATCGCCACGATGATCGCGGTCGGCGGGCTGATCGGGGCGGGGCTGGTCGATCCGGCGCCGGTGTTCGTCTGCGCCGTGTTCGGCGCGATCCTGGGCGATTGGGTATCCTATACGCTGGGGCGGTCGGTCGGGCCGGCCATCTATCGCCATCGCTGGCTGCGCGGGCATCGGCTGGCCTTTGCGCGGGCGCGGCTCTTCTTTCGCCGCTATGGCTTCATCTCGGTGCTGCTCGGCCGCTTCCTGGGACCGGTCCGCTCGACCGTGCCGGTGGTCGCGGGTGTGGTGAAGATGCCGCATGGCCCGTTCCAGATCGCCAATATCCTGTCCGCCCTGCTGTGGGTGCCGGCGCTGCTGCTGCCTGGCTATCTGGCCGGCGGCCGGCTGACCCATTTCGATTTCGAGGCCGAGCATTTCGCCATGATGGCGCTGGGCCTGTGCCTGGTGCCGCTGCTGCTGGGGTGGCTGGCGATCCGTTTCTTCAACAAGCCGCGCCAGCGGCATCGCACCATGTCCGCACAGCGCGGCTGAAAGGTTGATGACAGGCTGCTTCGCTAATCGGCGGCGGCCCAATTCACACCCAATAGGCTGTTCGCTGCGGCGGTGATGATCTTCACGTCGTTGCCTTGCGGGACGGCGAGAGGATTTATGAACGACATCTGGACTCACATAGTCGCCGATTTTTCCAATCTCGGCTCTCCATCCGCGCTGGCCGCCTTTGGCCAGGTGGTGCTGATCGACATCATGCTGGCGGCGGACAATGCGATCGTCGTCGGCGCGCTGGCGGCCGGCCTGCCGCCTGCGTCGCGGCGCAAGGTGATCGCGATCGGCGTGATCGCCGCGCTGGTGCTGCGCATCGCCTTTGCCCTGCTGGTGACGCAACTGATGCAGCTTGTCGGCCTGGTCTTTGCCGGCGGCCTGTTGCTGGTCTGGGTCGGCTGGAAGATGTGGCGCGAACTGCGCGCGCATGGCGAACCGGAAGATGCCGAGCATATGGCCGGCAAGGCCGCGCCCAAAGGCTTTGCCCAGGCCGCCTGGGCGGTCGCGATCGCCGACGTCAGCATGAGCCTGGACAATGTGCTGGCGGTGGCCGGCGCGGCGCGGGAGCATCCCGGCATCCTGGTGATCGGCCTTGTCCTGTCGGTGGCGCTGATGGGCGTGGCGGCGAACCTGCTGGCCCGCGTGATCGAACGCTATCGCGCGATCGCCTATTTCGGCCTGGTCGTGATCCTCTATGTCGCCGGCAAGATGATCTATGAAGGCGCGATCGACCCGGCCACGGGCCTCATCACCTTGTTCTGATAAAAAGAATGGCGGGGCCGGTCAGTCGGCCCCGCTCTTCCTTCCCATGGAGGCAAAGCCGAGCGGCGCGCCGATCAGCACCAGGATGACGCGGGTCAGATGGTGGATGACGACGACGCCCGGCTCCAGCGCCAGGCTGAGCGCGACCATGCTCATTTCGGCGAGACCGCCTGGCGAATAAGCGAGCGTCAACAGCACCGGATCGACCCCGGCGAGCGTGCCGATCCCCGCCGCCCAGGCAAAGGTGACGGCCAGCAGGATCGCCGTCGACCCCGCCGCCAGCGCCAGGATGCGCAGCAATTCCTTCAACGTCAGGCCGACGAAGCGGCAGCCCATGGTGGCGCCAAGGCCGACCTGTGCCGCGGCCAGCGCCCAGCCTGGAATACGGAAATCGGCCAGGCCGCTCATATGCACGGCGGCGCTGACTGCCAGCGGCCCGACCAGATGCCAGGCGGGCAGGCGCAGCAGCCGGCCGATCAGCAGGCCCAGCAGCGCGCAGCCCAGCCCCCAGAAGAGCAGCGACCAACTGGCGACATCGCCGGTCACCGGGGTGATGGCGCTGGCCGCGACCGGCGCATGGTCGAGCCGGATCAGGAAGGGCAGGATGAAGACGACGAGGAAGATGCGCGCGCCATGGATCAGGCCGATGGCGCGTTCGTCGGCGCCGCGCTCGGCGCCCATCACCACCATTTCGGCAATGCCGCCGGGCATGCCGGCGAAATAGGCGGTGGCAGGGTCGAACTTCGCGACCTTGCGGAAATAGGTGACGCACAGCAGCGCGGCGGTGGCGAGGAAGAAGGGCAGGGCGGCGAGCGGGATGATCCAGTCGCGCGCCTGTGGCAGAAGATGGGGGCCAAAGCTGCTGCCCAGCACCACGCCGATCACCGCCGCCATAGGGCGGCGGGTGGCGGCGGAGGCCTGAATCGGCAAACCGGCGACGCTGGCGACCGCGCAGGCCGCCATCGATCCGAGCACCCAGGGCAGTGGCGCATGGATCGACCAGAAAAGCGCGCCGCCGGCCGCCCCGACGGCAAGCGCCGCCAGGAAGCGGAGGAGTGTGTCCACCCCCCTAGGCGACAAAGGGGAAAGCCAGGGCGATCATGCCGACCAGGGTCATGACGATGCCGACCGCGGCGGCGGGCAGCAGGGTGAAGCGCTGATGATCGGCCAGGTCCACGCCTGCCAGGCTGACCAGCAGATAGGTGGAGGGGACCAGCGGGCTGAGCAGATGGACCGGCTGGCCCATCAGCGAGGCGCGGGCGATCGCCATCGGTTCGACGCCATAATGGGCGCCGGCTTCGGCGAGGATCGGCAGCATGCCGAAATAGAAGGCATCGTTGGAGATGAAGAAGGTGAAGGGCATGGAGAGCAGGGCGGTGATCGGCGCCATATAGGGGCCGAGCGCGGGCGGGATGACGCCGACGACTTCCTTGCTCATCGCCTCCACCATGCCGGTGCCGCCGAGGATGCCGGTGAAGATGCCGGCGGCGAAGATCAGCGACACAACCGACAGGACATTGCCGGCATGGGCGGCGATCCGTTCCTTCTGCTGGGCGACGCCGGGATAGTTGACGATCATGGCGATGGCGAAGGCGATCATCATCAGCACCGAGAGCGGCAGCACGCCCCAGACCAGCAGGACGAGCAGCGCCACCACCAGCAGGCCGTTGAACCAGCGCAGATGCGGCCGGCGCGCTTCGGGATATTGCGAGACGCCCAGGTCCGACGGGGCGACCGACTGGCGCGCCTGCACCTTGCCGAGGCGGCGGCGTTCCTTGATCCCGAACCAGAAGGCGAGGCCGAGCAGGAAGGCAAGGCCGGCGATCATGCCGGGGATGAGCGGCAGGAACAGGGTGGCCGGGTCCAGTTTCAGCGCGCTTGCGGCGCGGGCGGTCGGCCCGCCCCACGGGGTCAGGTTCATGATCCCGCTCGTCACCATCAGCAGGCAGACGAGGTAGAGCCGGTTCATGTCGAACCTTTTGTAGAGAGGAAGCAGCGCAGCGATGGTGATGATGTAGGTGGTCGACCCGTCGCCGTCGAGGCTGACGATCGCGCAGAGCACCACCGTGCCCAGCAGGATCAGCAGCGGATCGCCATGCACGATCTTCACCAGCCGGGCGACCAGCGGGTCGAACAGGCCGGTGTCGGTCATGGTCGAGAAGAAGAGGATGGCGAACAGCAGCATGACGCCGGTCGGCGCCAGATTCTTGATGCCGTCGATCATCATGTCGCCAAGGCCGGCGGCCTGACCGGCGATCACGCCGAACAGCGAGGGGATGACGATCAGCGCGACCAGCGGGGTCATCCGCTTGGTCATGATCAGCGTCATGAAGGTGGCGACCATCAGGAAGCCGAGCAGGGCAAGATTCATCGCTGCGTCCTTGAGGGGGCTGGAGGAAGGAGGATCAGAAGGTCACGCCGACACGGGCGCTGACGGTCTGGCCGTCATCGCCGCCCGTGTAGGTGCCGGCGCGGTTGTTGGTGTGCCACTGGATGCCGTTGAGCTGGATCCGGGTGAAGCTGTTGAGATACCAGTTGACGCCCAGCGTCGCGGCCCAGCCGTCGCCGCCCAGCACTAGGTCGGTATAATCGAGATTTTCGTAGCGGGCGGTCAGTTCGATCGCGCCGAGGCCGCCGTCGAGCACGGGGTCGAGCACATTGGGCTGGCCGAAGCTGCCGAGGCGCGGGTTGTAGGGCGGCAGTTCGCCGGTCAGGAACAGGCCGCTCGACAGGCTCCAGCCCTTGCTTTCGAAGCTGGGGCGTCCGCCGTCGAGCCGTGCGATGCGGCGGCCGGCCTCACCCATCACCCACAGGCCGCCGACATAGCCGCCCAGTTCCGCGCCATAGCCGGTGGTCGAGCGGCCGCCGAGCAGTTCGCCGGTGGTGACGCGGACCGCGCCGTTGAAGCGGCCGCCGATGACGGTGCTGCGGGTCAGGGTGGTCGCGGCGGACGACAGGGCTTCGTCGAAGAACCAGCCGCCGACATGGAGCAGCGAGCGATCGGTCCTGATCGGGTTCCAGTGCGCACGACCGCTGAAGGTACGGCTGTCATTGGTCGCCTGTTCGCCATCGACGCGGTCGCCGGTCACGCTGAGCGAGGCATGCCAGTTGGGCCCGAACATGCGGCCCATGATGCCGATGCCGTAGAAGCCACGCTGCGGGATGATGGCGGTCGACACCACGCCCCGTTCCAGGAAGGGGGTGGAGTCCGAACCGGTGCTGCCTTCGAAGGCGCGGTCGTTGAACAGGTGCCCCGCGCGCACGTCATAATCGACCTTGCTGCTGATCTTGTTGCGATAGCCCAGGAAGGCGGTGACGATGTCGACCTCATTCTCCGAAAAATCGCTTTCGAACTGGTAGAAGAAATGCGGGCCGACGCCGCCTTCCAGACCCAGGCGCAGCGCGCGCATGCCGGTCGTCGTGGTGTTGCGGCCGCCATATTTCGACCCCATGGTCGAGCTGACGTCGACCAGGATGCGGCCGCGCGGCTTGTAGGTGAAGACGCCGTCGGCCGAGCGGAAGACGGGCAGGCCCGCGCCCCATTCGGTGGTGACGCCGGACGGATTGGCGGCGACCGCGCGGGCCTGGGCCACGTCGATATCGGCCGGGCCGGGGGGCACGATCTGCGGCGCGAAGGGGGCGATGACCAGCGGCTGGGTCGCGTCCTGCTGCGCCATTTGCGGCGCGGGCTGCGCAGCGGCGGGGGGCGTCGCGGCCTGGGCGGCGGCCTGCTGCCCCTCGATCTTGTCGAGCCGGGCCTTGAGCGCGGCGATCTCGGCCGCCTGGGCCTTCACCAGTGCGGCCAGATCATCGGCGCTGGGCGTCTGGGCGAGGGCGGGCGTGGCGACGATCAGTGCCAGCGCGGCGCAACCGCCGCGCAACATCAGATGGGACATGCTTATCGGGCTCCGGAAATAAGGGCCGCCTGCCATTCGCGCAGGAAGCGCTGGCGCGTGAGGCGGTCGAGATTGACGAGAAGCTGCGGGCCGACGCGGATCGAGCGGGCCTGGGCAGCGGGCAGGCGGCGGCCGTTGATGTCGGTCCGCACCGGCCAGAGGCTATGTTGCGCGAGCAGCGATTGCCCTTCGCGCGAGAGGAGGAAGTCGAGGAACAGCTTGGCGGCGGCAGGGTGCCGCGCCTCGCGCGCGATGAAGGCGATGCGCGACATCACGATGGTATAATCTTCGGGAAAGACGACGCCGATGCGCGGGTCGCGGCGGGCGCGTTCCTGCGCGTAGGAGCCGATCACATTATAGGCGATCGAGAATTTGCCTTCGGCCACGCCGCGCAGCATCGGTTCGGTGGTGATGTGCAGTTGCGGCCGGGTCGCGGCCATCGCCTCGACCAGCGAGCCGGTGTCGCGGGTGATGGCATAATCCTGGGTCAGATAGAGATAGCCGGTGTTCGAGCGGGCAGGATCGAAGGTCGCGACCTTGCCGATCAGTGCCTTGCGATCCTTGCGCAGCATCGCCTCCAGCGCGGCATGGCTGCGCGGCGGATTGGCAATCGCCTTCTTGTTGTAGGCATAGGCGATCGGTTCTGCGGTGACGCCAAAGCCCATATTCTTCCACACCGCATTGGCGGGCAGGGCGGGCTTTTCCGGGCTGGCATAGGCCTGGGCAAAGCCGTCATTGATGAGCTTGACCTGCTGGTCCATCGCCGACGACCAGACCAGGTCGGCCGACATCCGGCCGCTGCGCGCCTCGGTCGAGAAGCGGCGGAACATCTCGTTCGACCCGAGGTCGGAATAGCTGACGGTGACGCCGGGATAGCGGCGCTGGAACGCCAGGATGACCGGTGCCATTTCCGACGTGTCGGCATTGGCATAGACGATGACCTGCCGTTCGGCACGGGCATCGCCGATCAGATCGTCATAGGAACGCGGATAGCCGGTTGGCCTTTGCGCTAACGCTGTCGCGCTGGTGACGGACAGGCTTGCCAGCGCCGCCACTATCTGAATAACCCTTCGCATCGACCCTGCTCCTCACATGTTCCGTTCTTCTGTCGGATTGGGAGAGGCAGTTACGAAGCCAAGCTGTCATCAACCTTTCAGCATCGGGTGCCCTATTCGGATTTTGATGATCGAGGATGACGCCGCACTGGCGCGCAGCATTGCAGCCCTGCTGCGGGCGGGCGGCCATGCGGTGGACCATGTCGCGACCGGCGAGGATGCGCTGGCGGTGGTGGGCGGCGAACCCTATGCGCTGGTGATACTGGATGTGGGCCTGCCCGATATCGACGGCTTCACCGTATTGGCGGAATTGCGCCGGCGTGGCGAGAAAGTGCCGGTGCTGATGCTGACCGCGCGCGATGCGCTGGACGATCGGGTGCGGGGGCTGGACCTGGGCGCCGACGATTATCTGCGAAAGCCCTTCGAGCCGCAGGAACTGGAGGCGCGGGTGCGGGCGCTGGGGCGGCGGCGGGGCGGCGATCCGACCCCGGAAATCACGGTCGGGCCGCTGACCATCAATCGATCGACCGGTGCCGCCGATGTCGCCGGACGGGCGCTGGACCTGCGCCGGCGCGAACTGGCGGTGCTCGAGTCGCTGGCGACCAGGGCTGGGCAGGTGGTGCCGCGCGAATTGCTGATCGGCGAGGTGTTCGGCTTTGACGAGCCGGTCGGCAGCAATGCGATCGAGGTGCATGTGACCCGGCTGCGCGGCAAGCTGGCGCCTGACGGGCCGGGCATCCGCACGGTGCGCGGCGTGGGCTATATGCTCGATGCCCAATGAGGGACGGCCATCGGGCGAGGGGCGGGCCATTGCCCTGCGCACCCGCCTGCTGGCGGCGATGCTGGGGCCGATGCTGGGCGCGGCGGCGATCATCGGCGTGGGCGGCGCGACGCTGATTTCCGACGTCGTCCGCCGGACCAACGACCGGGTGCTGGGCGGCGCGCTGGGCGCGATCGCCGAAACCGTGCAGGTGGAACGGGGCGAGGTGACGCTGGACCTGCCGCCCGCCGCCTTCGGCATGCTGGAGAATAGCGAGCGGGACAATGTCTATTACCGGATCGCGGTGGGCGGCACGTTGCTGACCGGCTATGCCGATCTGCTCGCGCCCGACCCGCGGACCATGCCGGTCGACCAGCCGCGGTTCCGCTTTGCCCGGTATCGCGGGCAGGACATCCGCATCGGCGAGGTGAAGCGCAGCCTGCCGCGGATCGCCGACCCGGTGATCGTGCAGGTGGCCGAGACGCTGGATAACCGGCGGGCGCTGATGCACCGGCTGATGATCGCGCTGCTGATCGGCGAACTGACGCTGGTGGGGGTGGCGATCCTGCTGCTGCGGCCGGCGCTGGGCTGGAGCCTGCGGCCGTTGCTGCGGCTGCGGCGCGCGGTTGAGGTGCGCGATGGCGGCGCGCGGCCCGATTTCTCGGCACTCGAAGCGGGGCCGTTGCCGAGCGAATTGCGGCCATTGGCGCGGGCGTTCAACCGGCTGCTGCGCCAGCTGGACCAGGCCACGGGGGGCGTGCGCCGCTTCACCGCCGATGCCTCGCACCAGATGCGCACGCCGATTTCGGTGCTGAAGGTGCAGATCGAGCTGGCGCGCCGGGGATCGCGCGAGGCGTTCGACGAAATTGCCGATGCGGCGCAGCGGCTGGAGCGGCTGGTGACGCAGTTGCTGGCGCTGGCGCGGGCCGAGGAGGCGGGGGCATCGCCGCCGCTGGAGACGGTGGACCTGAAGGAAGTGAGCGCGGTGGTGGTCAACCGACTGATCAACCAGGCGATCCAGGCGCAGGTCGAACTCAATCTGGAGGCGTCGGACGCGGAAAGCTATCGCGTCGAGGCGCATCGCACGCTGGTGTTCGAGATATTGGCCAATCTGGTCGACAATGGCGTCCGCTATAACCGGCCCGGCGGCACGGTGACGATCGCGCTGGCGCAGGGCGAGGACGCGACCCTGATGACGGTCAGCGACGACGGCCCCGGCATTGCGGTGGAGCATCGCGACAAGGTGTTCGAACGCTTCTTTCGCGTGGGCGGCGCCAGCGCGCCGGAGGGGACGGGGCTGGGCCTTGCCATCGTCCAGTCCGCCGCGTCGCGCATGGGCGCGCAGGTGGAGATTGTCGAGGGCGGCGCGGGCACGCATATCCGCGTGCGCTTTCCGCGACGGGGGGAGGATGGCGCGGTTTAGCGCGCTTCTGCCCACTTGTGCGCAGGCCGCCGCTTCGCGGAGCACCCACCGCCGGCTCCTCCCTGGAAGGGAGGGGATGAAAGGCGCGCATGATCAGCGCGGCGGCAGGTCGGGATAGCTTTGCGCGATCGGCCCGAGCGCGTCGGCCAGCGGGGTCAGCCAGGGTTCGAATCGCCGCCAATGATCGACGCCGCCGGTATAGATGGGCTGGCGCACCTGTTCGGAACTGGCGGTGCGCACTGCCCGGTCGGTCTGCCAGAAGGACAGGCAGGCCTCCTCGAAATCGAGGCCGAGATAGGCGAGCAGCCGGTCGACCTCGCCGGGCGTGTCGGCGACCATCTGTTCATAGATAACGCGATGGACCCGGCCCGGCGCAGCCGCGTCATAGGCCGCCATCAGCGCGACATAGTCGCGATAATAAAGGCCGATGTCGGTGAGGTCATAGGTGAAGGCCTGGCCGCGCGCGAAATGCTGTTTCCAGCCGGAAAAGCAGCAGCCCATCGGATGGCGCCGCGCGTCGATGATGCTGGCATTGGGCAGGATCAGCTTGATGAGGCCGACATGCTGCCAGTTGTTGGGCATCTTGTCGATGAAGCGCGGCTTGCCGCTCTGTCGGTGGACGCGGGTCTGTTCGACATATTCCTCGCCCAGTCGTCGGCGATCGGCCGGGGTCAGCGATGCCGCCATGGCCGCGAAATCGGCAAATTCGCCGTCATCCACCCGCGATTGCAGGCGGCTGGCGATCATCATCATCTCGGGCAGTTCCATCGTGCCTTCGACCTGGCTGTGGCTGGCGAGAATCTGTTCGACCAATGTCGATCCCGCGCGCGGCAGGCCGACGATGAAGATCGGGTCGGGCGCGGGGCAGCCGCCATCGCCCATGGCGGCGATGAAGGGCGCGCTGAAAGTCGCGGCGGTAGCCGCCACTTCAGTGGAAAATTCGCCGGCATCATGGCGGATCATCGCGCGGCGCAGCCGGTTGCCGGCGTCATAATGGCGGAAGGCGGCTTCGTCCGCCTTGCGATCCTCCTGCGCCTTGCCGAGCGAGAAATGGAGGTGGAAGACATCCTCGCCATCGGTCTGGCCATCGCTCGCCAGGGTTTCGAGCGCGCGCTCCATCGTGGCGATGTCGGCGGCGTCGAGCTTCACGGTCTTGAGGTTGGCGAGGCTCCACCAGGCTTCGCCCATGGTCGGGCGATGATGCACCGCCTGGCGATAGGCATGGACCGCGTCGGCCTGTCGCCCCAGCGTCTTGAGCGCATGACCCAGATTCTGCCAGACCTGCGGCTGGTCGGGACGATCGGCCAGCAGCCGCTCATAGATGGCGCGTGCCGCGTCCTGATCGCCCAGCCGCACCAGCACCGATGCGCGGATCAGGTCATAGCCCGGATTATGGATCGGCGAGCGGGCGAGGATTTCGGCATGGGCCAGCGCTTCGTTCAGGCGGTTATTCTGCAATAGCAGGCGGATGAGGAAATCGCGGGCGAGGTCGAAGCCGGGTGCCAGCGCGACGGCGCGCTCGACATGAGCGAGGGCGGCATTCATGTCGCCGCGCCGCCATTGCACCTCACCCATGAGGCGGATGCCGGCGGGATCGTCGGCCAGGCGATCGGCGCGCGCCGACAGCTGCGTGGCCGCGTCGTCCAGCCGCCCCTCGTTCATCGCCATTGCTGCTGCCAGCAGGTCGCGATCGCGCGAGGCGGCATGAACGCCCGACAGGTCGGCGCGCCAGGCATCGCCATCGCGCCCAACCGTGCGTAGCAGCCCGGCCAGCAGGAACCAGCCGCCGGGCACGCCGGGTTGCTGGCGGGTCAGGCTTTCGAGCGCGCCGATCGCCTGGCGCTGGTCGCCGGCGTCCTGCGCGGCCTGGGCCAGTTCCCACAATATCGCGGGGACGGTGGGATGCTGGCGGGCGAGGGGGGCGAGCCGGGCCAGTGCGGCCTTGGGCTTGCCGAGGCGGCGCAGCGCCTGGCCGATCAGCAGTTCGGCGGGGGGCAGGCGCCCGGCCCGGCGCAGGATCGCCTCGGCCTGCGCCAATGCCGCATCGGGGCGGGCGTCGAGCAGGGCGGCGGCGTCTGCCAGCGCCGTCTGGATGCTGTCGGTTGCCGGTACGGCGGACGCGTTCCCCATAGCCCCTCATATTTGTGCGACTGCTCAAAATCTTATGTCGGCTGCAGGCAGGCGTCGAGTCAGCTTGTCGTAAAAGTTTCAAAAAGTCGCCGAACAGCCGCTTGACAGGGCGTGTCCGATCGGCAGTATCGAATTTAGGACAGTTGTTCTGATTGCTGCAAAAGCGAACTGTCCGGGGATTATGGAACAGATAAACAGCGTGGCCAGCGTCTGGCGGCGATCCTGAAAGAGTCTCTCTTTCGGGCGGGGCATCCTTCGCCCTGTCGGCCGCCGGTGCGCGAGGCCATGCGAACGCGTCAGGGAAGGAGACCCGGAGCACCGGGCGAATTTCGCAGGAGAGGACGAGTCGCAACGCGTATCAGGGGGTATTCGTATGGCCATTCGTCTCCGCTCGCGAAGAGTGCGCACGTTCTGCGCGCTTGGCACGAGCACGTTCCTCACACCGATGATCCTGTCCGCGCCGGCACTGGCGCAGGCCCCGGCGGCCGATGCCGCCGCCGCCGATGCGGCCGCCGCCGAGGCCGAACAGGGGCTGGGCGAGATCGTCGTCACCGCGACGCGCAGCGCGCAGAGCATCCAGAAGGTGCCGATTTCGATGCAGGCGCTGGGTGCGGAGAAATTGCAGGAACGACAGGTGAAGGGCCTGAGCGATTTCGCCGCACTGCTGCCGTCGGTCTCGTTCGAGGGCATTGGCCCCGGCCGCAACACCGCCTTCTTCCGCGGTATCGTGCCCGCCGGCGGTGCCTATGCCTCGGTCGGCTATTATCTCGACGACATGCCGATCACCGGCACCGAAGTGCCTGATATCCATGCCTATGACCTGGAACGGGTCGAGGCGCTGTCCGGGCCGCAGGGCACACTCTATGGCGCCGGCTCGCTGGCCGGCACCATCCGCCTGATCACCAACAAGCCCAAGCTCGACAAGTTCGAGTTCGGCTATGACGTGGAAGCCAATAAATATGGCAAGGGTGATTTCGGCGGCCAGCTGGAATCCTACATCAACGTGCCGCTGGCGCCGACGCTGGCGGTGCGGGCCATGGGCTATTATCGGCGCGACGGCGGCTATATCGACAATACGCCCAACAACGGCACGTTCAACGATGGCAGTTCGTCGACCCTGACTCTGGGCGACAACAACCCCAACACATCCTACACGCTCGACAATAGCGACATCGCCAAGGATGATTACAACACCATCCGCGAATTTGGCGGCCGCTTCCAGCTGCTGTGGCAGCCGACCGAGGGCTGGGACATCACGCCCGAGATCACGGCCCAGAAGCAGGTGGCGCGCGGTTATTTCGGCTATGATCCGCGGGTCGGCGATCTGGAAGTCCATGACTATGACCAGACCAAGAATGACGATCGCTGGTATCAGGCGGCGCTGTCGATCCACGGCCATATCGGCGATTGGGACATCGTCTCGGCCACCGGCTATTTCAAGCGCCGCACCCGCACGCTGAACGACTATACCTATTACACGGTCACCTATGACGGCTTCGGGCCGGGCTATGAAAGCTACCTGCAATTTTTCGACAATTGCACCGGCTCCGGCGCCAGCCAGCAGTGCCAGATGATCAACCCGACCCAATATTATCATGCCGACACGCACCGCAACAAATTCACCCAGGAATTGCGGATCTCGACGCCCAAGGACTGGCCGTTCGACGTGACCGTCGGTGGCTTCTACCAGCGGCAGAAGAATGAGCTGAACACCAGCTATGCGATCCGCGGGCTCGACACGATCACCGGCTATACCGCGACCGGCGGCGGCGATGTGGCGGGCGGGCTGATCGGCGTGCCGGCCATGTATGGCATCACCTATGATGACGACGGTAATCCCGTCTTCGATACCAGCGATGTCATCAATCCGAACGGCAATCCGCTGGGCACGATGATCCTGGGCACCCAGGCGGTGAAGGGCGACGCCTTCTATTATGTCGAGCAGGACCAGCTCTATCATGACAAGGCGATCTTTGCCGAAGGCCATTACAACATCACGCCGACGCTGAAGTTGACCGGCGGCATCCGCTATTTCTGGACCGACTATAAGGTTCGGGGCTTTGCCGGCGTCGCCGGATCGGCCGCAGGCGTGGGCTGCACCACGCCGCTGCCCGATGACGAGCGGCTGACCTGCGTCAACACCAACCCCAATGCGGCGGACGGCACCGGCCGCTACAAGGAAGATGGCGAGACCCACAAGGTCGCGCTCGACTGGCAGTTCCAGCCCGACAAGATGGTCTATTTCAACTATTCGACCGGCTTCCGCCCTGGCGGGTTCAACCGGCCGCTGCGCATCCGCAGCCTGGGCAAGATCGTCAATGTCGCGCCGTTCAAGTCGGAAACGCTGACCAATTTCGAGGTCGGCGTGAAGACCACCTGGAACAATATCTTCTGCTTCAACGCCGCCGTCTATTATGAGAAGTGGAACAATATCCAATATGGCGTGGTCGTGTCGGGCGCACAGGGCGCGGGCATGACCGGCAATGCCGGCAAGGCCGAGGTCAAGGGCATCGAATATGATGCCGACCTGCGGCTGGGCAAGGTGACGATCTCCACCTCCGGCGCGTTCAACGATGCCAAGCTGAAGGGCGATTTCTGTAACTTCGCGCTCAATACCGAGACCGAGTCCATTGCGCAGCTGAGCAGCTGTACGCTGGGCGAATTCGTCGAAGGATCAAGCCCGCCGACGCCGCAGGTTGCGGCCGCCAACGGCACCCGCCTGCCGCGCCAGCCGCGCTTCAAGGGGACGACATCGATCCGCTATGACACCGACCTGGGCGACTATGCCGCCTATATCCAGGGCGCGGCGCTCTACCAGACCGGCGCGACGCAGGATCTGAACGTCGAGAGTAACGAGCTGCTGGGCAATACCAAGGGCTTTGTCAGCTTCGATTTTTCGGGCGGGATCAAGAAGGATAATTGGAGCGTCACCCTGTTCCTGCAGAACGCCTTCGACAAGCGCGGGCAGCTGACGCGCAACACCTTCTGCTCGATCGACTTCTGCGCCAACAGCTCGCGCACCTTCACGATCAAGCCGCAATTCTTCGGCATAAGGTTCGGCCAAAAATTCTAAACAGGTCGCCGAACAATATGGCCATGCCCCGCACGATATGCGCGCGGGGCATGGCCATTTTCATCGGGGTGGCGGGCATGCTGCTCGCCATGCCGGTGGCGCCGCGCGCGCAGGAGGATCATTCCGGTCTGACCCGCGCGGCCTATCGCGCCCGCTGCCTGATGTGCCACAGCCGCGCCGCGCCAGAGGGTGTCTCACCGGATATTTTGGCAGGGCTGCATCCCGAACCGGGGCTGAAGCCGGCGGCCGCGATGCCGGGCGTCAGTTGCTGGCGGCGCTGCACCAATTGCTGGCCCGCAGAGCCGCGGGAGGGACGGAAGTAGATCCCTATTTCTTCTCATATTTCCAGTTGCGGCCCTTGCCCTCGCCAATCCAGTCGAGGGCCTGGGCGATGCGCTTGTCGCGGGTGGCGTCGGTCTTCGCCTCATTGATCCACTCGCAATAGTCGCGGATCTTGCCGGGCGGGAAGGCGGCCCAGATCGCCTCCGTTGCCGGGTTGGCGGCGATGGCGGCCGCGAGGGCGGGATGGACCGGCAGAGGCGGCTTTGGTGCCTTGGGGCCGGTGCGTGGGCGATCGCCGGCGTCGATCAGGGCCATGGCCTGCGCGATCAGCCCGGCGATCTCCGCGTCGGAGGGGAGGTCGGCGAGGGCGGTGAGGCGGCCGAACTGGCCCATGGCGTCGTCGCTGGCGCCTTCACGCCCAACCTTGTCATGCCAGAAGCCGAAGGCGGCATGGCCCTTGAAGGCGGCCATGTTCGCGAGATTCTGGTCCCTGTAGGTGAAGAAGGGCATGCCCCATTTGACCGCTTCGCCGATGTCCGGCGATGCGGCATGCATCAGCGCCCGGATATGGTCGAGGATGGGGCGGGCGAAGTCCGCCTGGGCGGCGATATAGACGTCGATCCGCGGGTCTATGGCCATAGGATGATCCCCCTCGCTGTGCCGCGGGCTCAAGCGGCTGTCCCGATCGGCTGGTGATGCCATCAGCCGGCGGGCAGTGCAACGCACGGGGCAATCGCACGGGGCGCAGCGAGAGGGACTGCGGGCGCGCCCCTTTCACGCGCCCGCAGAGCCTGGCTCAGTTGACAGCGCGCGGGGTGTCCGGCGTGTCGAGCAGGGCGATGGCCATGGCGGGGCCACCCGCGCGACGGGCGAAGCGGGCATTATTGTCGAGCGCCTGCCGCTGGAGATCGCGGATCTGCCGATTGTAGCTGGCCTGGGTCGTGGCGAAGAGGATGGTGGCGACATAATTCTGCCTGGCGCCGATGCCGGCGGGCAGCGGATGCAGGGTCGGGATGCTCTGGATGGCGCGCATCGCCGCCTTGTCGAGTTGGCGCGAGCCGGACGAGTTGAGCAGGGCGATGCCGGCCGGCGCACCGCTGTCGCTGCAGGCGAACTTGACCTGGACGATGCCTTCCTCCGGCCCGGACAGGATGGTGGGATAGCGCAGCCGGTTGGAGAGGATGTTGCCGGTGCGTTCGACCCAGCGGTCGAGCGTGGGCGGGGCGGTGGTGGGCGCCGTCACGTCGATCGAGGGGGCGGATGATTGGGCGCGGGATGCGGCCGGCAGCAGCAGCGGCACGGCAAGGCAGAGGCAGAAAAGCAGTTTCATGTTTCGATCTCCTGAGAGCGGATGATCGGCCGGGGGCGGGAAGGACGTCGTTGGTCGGCCCGCATGCGGTCGAAGGTGCAGACGGCGACCCGGCAATGTCTGCACCCGCATTTTTTATCAGGCGAAAGATGAAATGACAATTTGGCAAATGAATTTGCCATTTAGATGCTTAAGATGTTTGGAAATTAAAATTTAGTTGCAAATGCTTTTCGTGAGAACAGCGTTTCTTGAGCGGCCTCTCTGGCGCTGGATGACAGGGGAAGGGAAGAAGTCCCGGAAAACCGCGCGCTATTCCGGTGCGCGGGCCGGCATGCGCAGGATGGCGGGGGCGCGCGTCGACCATGGCGGGACGGTCGACTTGAGGCTGGCGCGCCCGAGTCTTCGTCAGCCCTTGTGGCGCGCCGTCAGCAGATAGTTGATCGCTGTGTTGGCCGACAGGGTGAAGCCGCGCGCCGGATCGAAGGCGAGGCCGCTGCTGTCGGTGACTTCCAGGCCCGCGTCTTCGAGCAGGGCGGTCAGTTCTTCGGGGGTGATGAACTTGGCCCAGTCATGTGTGCCCTTGGGGATGCCGCCGATGCTTTCACCGATGGTGATCATGGCGAGGCGGGACATCGGCGTGCGGTTGGGGGTGGAGAGGATCATCAGCCCGTCGGGCGCGAGCTTGGCCGCGAGAGCACGGACGAAGGCGGCGGGATCGGCGACATGTTCGATCACTTCCATCGAGGTGACGAGGTCATAGCCGCTGTCGCTGACCTGTTCGACCGGGGTAGCGCGATAGTCGATGGCGAGGCCCTGGCCCTGTGCATGGGCGACAGCGACGGCGATATTTTCGGGCGCGGCGTCGAGGCCGGTGACGCTGGCGCCGAGGCGGGCGAGCGGTTCGGCCAGCAGGCCGGCGCCGCAGCCAACATCGAGCGCGCGCTTGCCGCCGAGCGGACGGAAGCCATGATCGTCGCTGTCCCAATGCCGGTCGATCGCGGCGCGGATATAGGCGAGGCGGACCGGGTTCAGCTTGTGCAGCATCGCGCTCGACCCCTTGGGATCCCACCAGTCGGCGGCCATGGTGCCGAAATGGGCGGCTTCCTTCGGGTCGATCGTCGCGGTCGTCTCAGTCATCATGCACCTTGGGTCTTGCTGGGTGGCGAAGCACCCGTGCGGCGGTTCTAGCAGCGGGCGACGGGAAGGCCAATGTGCCATGCTGTCATAGCTATGTCTGTGAAGGCGGGGCATGTAGATGCGCGGGCAGCGGCAAGGTGGGCGAGCGGATGGCGGGATTGCTTGCCATATCCGTCGCGGCTGCTAATAGGGCAGCCGTTTTGCCCCTTTGGGACATTTTGTTTCACAATTGGAGCAGTGTCCGATCCGATTGCATCGGCTCGGCTGCTCCATATCTTTTGTTGGTCGCGTTTTCCGAGTCAGCAGGTGTTCCACCTGCTTCGAAAACGCTTAAAGGACAGGTTCGACAAGCAAATGGCGCGCATCGTGATGAAATTCGGCGGCACCTCCATGGCGGGGATGGAGCGAATTCGCAACGTGGCCGCGCGCGTCAAACATGTCGTCGACCAGGGCCATGAAGTGGCGGTCGTGGTGTCGGCCATGGCCGGCGAGACCGATCGCCTGGTCGGCTTCTGCAAGGAAGCCTCCGCCCTTTACGACCCGGCCGAATATGATGTCGTCGTGGCGGCAGGCGAACAGGTCACCAGTGGCCTGCTGGCGATGACGCTGAAGGCGATCGGCGTGGACGCGCGCAGCTGGCTGGGCTGGCAATTGCCGATCCGCACGATCGAGGCCCATGCCAAGGCGCGCATCAGCACGATCGAGACCGATGCGCTGATCGCGGCGATGCAGTCGGGCCAGGTCGCCGTCATCCCCGGTTTCCAGGGCATGATGGACGATGGCCGGGTGTCGACGCTGGGCCGTGGCGGTTCGGACACGTCGGCGGTCGCGGTGGCCGCGGCGGTCAAGGCCGATCGCTGCGACATCTATACCGACGTCGACGGCGTCTACACCACCGACCCGCGCATCGTGGCGCGTGCCCGCAAGCTGGACCTCGTCACCTATGAGGAAATGCTGGAGCTGGCCTCGGTCGGCGCCAAGGTGCTCCAGACCCGCTCGGTCGGCCTCGCCATGAAGGAAGGCGTGGTCGTGCAGGTGCTTTCCTCCTTCGATGATCCCACCCAGGACGACCTCCCCGGCACGCTGATCGTGAGCGACGAGGAACTGGAAGCCAAGCTCAAGGAAACCAAGATGGAACGTCAGCTCATCACCGGCATCGCCCATGACAAGAATGAGGCGAAGATCATCGTCACCCGCGTGCCCGACAAGCCGGGCGCGGTGGCCAGCATCTTCACCCCGCTGGCCGATGCGGCGATCAACGTCGACATGATCATCCAGAATGACAGCAAGGACAATGAGGAGACCGACGTCACCTTCACCGTCCCGCGCGCGGACCTCGCCCGCAGCGTCGACATCCTGGAAGCCAACAAGGACGCGATCGGCTTCCGCCGGATCATCACCGACACCGAAGTCGCCAAGATCAGCGTCGTGGGCGTGGGCATGCGCAGCCATGCCGGCGTCGCCGCCACCATGTTCAAGACGCTGGCCGAACGCGGCATCAACATCGAGGCGATCTCCACCAGCGAGATCAAGGTTTCGGTGCTGATCGACGAGGACGAGACCGAACTGGCGGTGCGCGTGCTGCATACCGCCTATGGCCTCGACGCCCCGGCGGCTTAATCGCTATTTGGCTGAGGCCGGCCTGCAAATGGCACCTTTCTGCGCTTCCGGTGCTCACGTGCTTTAAGCACGCTGCGCTCCGGGTCTCGAAAGGCACCATTTTCGGCTCGGCCTGAGCCAAATATCGATCAAGCCGAGTTGCTCTTTACTTTCGGCGTTATCCCCGCAAAGGCGGATTACAGAAAGTCAGGCGACTCTCTTTACCATCCCCGGACATCGCGTTCGGGGATGCTTTTTGATTCTTGAAGGCTGAACTTATGACCACTGCCAAACTCGCTTCCCTGATGGCCCGCGGCACCGAATTTCTCGGCTGCGAGAGCGCGATCCTGTGTGGAGCGATGAGCTGGGTCAGCGAGCGGCATCTGGTGTCGGCCATTTCCAACGCCGGCGGTTTCGGCGTGATCGCCTGTGGCGCGATGTCGCCCGAATTGCTGGACGCGGAAATCGCGGCGACCAGGGCGCTGACCGACAAGCCGTTCGGCGTGAACCTGATCACCATGCATCCGCAGCTGTTCGACCTGATCGCGGTGTGCGCCAAGCATGAGGTGTCCCATGTGGTGCTGGCCGGCGGCCTGCCGCCCAAGGGCAGCATCGAGGCGATCAAGGCCAATGGCGCCAAGCTGATCTGTTTCGCGCCCGCGCTGGCGCTGGCGAAGAAGCTGGTGCGGTCGGGCGTCGACGCGCTGGTGGTCGAGGGCATGGAAGCGGGCGGGCATATCGGTCCGGTCGCGACCAGCGTGCTGGCGCAGGAAATCCTGCCCGAAATGGCGCAGCAGGTTCCGGTGTTCGTGGCCGGCGGCATCGGCCGGGGCGAGGCGATCGCCGCCTATCTGGAAATGGGTGCCGCCGGCGTGCAGTTGGGCACCCGTTTCGCCTGCGCGAGCGAGAGCATCGCCCATCCTGCGTTCAAGAAGGCGTTTTTCCGCGCGTCGGCGCGTGATGCGATCGCCAGCGTGCAGATTGACCCGCGCCTGCCGGTGATCCCGGTGCGCGCGCTCAAGAATGCCGGCACCGAAGCCTTCACCGCCAAGCAGCGCGAAGTCGCCAACCTGCTGGACAGCGGCGCGGTCGACATGGGCGAGGCGCAGTTGCAGATCGAGCATTATTGGGCCGGCGCGCTGCGCAAGGCGGTGATCGACGGCGATGTCGAGGGCGGATCGCTGATGGCGGGCCAGTCGGTCGGCATGGTGACCAAGGAAGAGCCGGTTGCCGACATCATCGCCGAGCTGATGGCGCAGGCCGCCACGGCGCTGGAACGCCGCGCGGCCTGATCCCCGCAGCCTGAAAAACAGGCTTTATCGGCTTTTAACCAATATCGGGCATGGTTTCCGGCATCAGATTTGCCGGAGACCGTCCATGCGTGCCTCGATCCGTCACCTGCTCTTGTGCCCGCTGGGCGGGATTGCGCTGCTGTCAGCCTGCGCGGGGCAGCGGGAGGTGGCGGTTGCGCCGCCGCCTGCGCCCTTGCGGACGCAGCCCGTGCCCCAGCCGCTGCCGCCGATGGGCGCGACGGCCAATATGCAGATACCGGCGATCGGCGCGGATGGCCTGCGCGTCACGCCCAACCGCGACCTGAGCGCGCCGGCGACGCTGTGGCATATGCGCATGGCGCTGAATGTGGCGGCCCTGTCCTGCCAGGGGAGCGGCGACGCGGCGCGGCTGCAATATAATGCGCTGCTGGCCCGGCACCGGGCGGCGCTGACGCGGGCCAATGCGCAGGTCGAGGGGGAATATAAGGCACAGTTCGGCGGCGGCGCGATCGCGCAGCGCGAGCGGCTGAATACTATCGTCTATAATTTCTTTGCGCTGCCGCCGGCGCAGGCGGGTTTCTGCGCGGAGGCGGTGCGGGTGGGGGCGGCCGTCAACAGCCTGCCCGCGGACCAGTTGCTGGCCTATGCGCCGACCGGCCTCGCCGCGCTGGAAAAGCCCTTCACCGATTTCTTCGACGCCTATGCCCGCTATCAGACCGACCTGGCGGCATGGCGTTCGGGGCGGACGCTGGCGATGGCGCCGGTGGTGCTGGAGGTCCGGCTGAGCCGGGCGGACCTGATCGCGGATGATGGCGTGACGGTGCCGAAGGGGGCGATGCCGCGCCTGCTGGCGCGCGCCGACTGAGAAAAAATCGGCTATTTCCGGCCTTTTTCGCGATGCTCGGCTTGCCGCATTGCAACCAATTGGGATAGCGGGCTTTTAACAGCAACCGGGCGGGGGTTCAGCGGTGAACCACAGGCGGGGCCGTCCTTGGCTGCGCGTTAAGCATATTTCCTCCGGTGGAAATGCCCGGCATGTTTGCCGGGCCAGATCGTCGGAGTAGTTGATGTTCCTGCCACGTTCCCTGTCTTCCCGTCTGTCGCTGCTTGCCCTGACGGCGCTGGCGGCCTGTGCGACGCCGGTGAAGCAAGTGCCGCCCACGCCGCCGCCGGCGGTGGTGCCGACGGTGATGCCTACCCCGCCGCGCTATTCCGCGCCCGACATGGTGCCGCCGGACAAGGACGAGGCCGGGAGTTTCATCACCCCCAATCGCGATTCCCAGGGCGACCAGGCGCTGTGGCATGTGCGCATGGGGCTGAACGTCGCGGCGCTGGGCTGTCCCGAGACCAATGGCCAGACGCGCATATTGTACAACCAGATGCTGACCGTGCATGGCGCGTCGCTGAAGCGCGCCAACGACACGCTGGAGGTCAGCTATCAGCAGCGTTACGGCAGCAGCGCGATCCGCATGCGCGAAGTGCTGAACACGCTGGTCTATAATTTCTTCGCCCTGCCGCCGGCGCAGAAGGCCTTCTGCCAGAAGGCGGTGGCGACGATGACGATCATCAACGGGCTGACGCCCGAGGCGCTGGCCGCCTATGCGCCCAAGGCGCTGGATGAACTGGAACAGCCCTTCCGCGATTTCTGGGCGGAATATGAGGATTATCTGCGGCGGCTGGAGGAATGGCGCAAGCGCTTCGGCGCGACGGTGAAGCTGGTCGGCCCGGTCGGCGGCGATGATCTGAACGACCATGAACCGCCGGCGCCGACCGCGCCCGCGCCAATGGGGCAGGTGCCGGCCACGCCGATGCAGCGGCCGTCGGACATGATCCTGCCCGATGCGCCGGCTTCCGCGCCCGCGCCTGCTGCTCCGGCCCCGTCTGTTCCGGGAACGCCGAGCGCGCCGCCGCCGGTGGTGCCGACCCAGCCGCAGGTGCAGGGGCCCAAATTGCCGTTGCAGCCGGTTCCCGCGCCGCCCGAAAGCTGATCGCCGGTCAGGCGTCGCGCGCGTCGAAGCGGGCGCGGGCGTCCTCGACCGTGGCGAGATTGCGTTCGGCCCAGACCCATACGCCGCAGAAGGCGGCGCTGAGGCTGTTGCCGAGCGGGGTGAGGGCATAGTCGACGCGCGGCGGCACGACCGGATGGACGGTGCGGGTGAGCAGGCCATCGCGCTCCATCTGGCGCAGCGTCTGGGTCAGCATCTTCTGGCTGATCCCCTCGACCGCGCGGCCGATCTCGGTAAAGCGCAGCGTGCCGCGCTCCTCCAGCAATTCCAGGATCAGCATCGTCCATTTGTCGGCCACCCGGCCGATCAGTTCGTTGACGAGTCGTTCGACCCGCGGATCGAGATCGGTTGGCGGATCATGGTCGAGATACTGCTCAGCGGCCGCTATTTCAGCGGTGGCGAAGCGGGATTCCAGAGGATTTGCCATTTCTTACCTTTGGGTGCCTATGGCACTTTACGGTGCCTTCTTTCCAAAAGAGAGTGTGGGATTAATTGGTCGGCAAGCAACCAGTCACAGGAGCTTTCCCATGAAAAATTCCGGCAACACCATCCTCATCACCGGCGGCGGTTCGGGCATCGGCGCGGCGCTGGCGCATGAATTTCACGCGGCGGGCAACCAGGTCATCATCGCCGGACGGCGGCAGGCGGCGCTCGACGCGGTGGTCGCGGCCCACCCCGGCATGGCGTCGATGGTGATCGACATGGAAGATCCGGCGGCGATCGCCGCCTTCGCGGCAAAGCTGGTCGCCGACTTCCCGGCACTCGACGCGGTGCTGCTGAATGCCGGCATCATGGTGGCGGAGGACCAGATCGACCTCGCCATCGCCGAGGCGACGGTGGCCACCAATCTGCTCGGCCCGATCCGCCTGACCCATGCGCTGCTGCCGCATCTGCTGGCGCAGAAGAGCGCGACGATCCTGACCGTGTCGTCGGGCCTGGCCTTTGTCCCGCTGGCGGCGACGCCGACCTACAGCGCGACCAAGGCAGCGATCCATGGCTGGTCGCTGGCGATGCGCGAGCAGCTCAAGGGCACGGCCGTCGATGTGGTGGAGATCGTGCCGCCGGGCGTGCAGACCGACCTGATGCCCGGCCATGCCGAAAATCCGCAGATGATGCCGCTGGCCGATTTCATCAGCGAGACGATGGGCCTGTTGCGGCAGGAGCCGACCCCGGCCGAGATCCATGTCGAGCGGGTCAAGTTCCTGAGCGAGGCGACCAAGCGCGGCGAATTCGACCAGGTGTTCGGGATGCTGAACGGGGCGCATTGAGGCCCGCAAAGCTTGCCTCCCGCATGGGAGAGGACTATCTGGGCTTCGTCAAGCGAGGCCACGTCCTCCCCCGCCATGCGGGTTTCAAGTCCGGGACGGCCCGGCGCCCCTTGTGAAGGAGCGCCATCATGGCCTGGATTGCCCTGTTTTTTGCCGGATTGCTCGAAATCGTCTGGGCCTTTGCGATGAAGCAGTCGCATGGTTTCACCCGGCTGGTGCCGAGCCTCATCACTTTGGGCGCGATGATCGCGAGTTTCGGCCTGTTGTCGCTGGCGATGCGCAGCCTGCCGCTGGGCACCGCCTATATGATCTGGACCGGGATCGGCGCGCTGGGCGCCTTTGCCGTTGGTGTCGCCTTCCTGGGCGAAGCGATCAGCCCGGCGCGGCTGGCGGCGGCGGCGCTGATACTCTCCGGTCTTGTCATGATGAAGCTGGCATCGCCGGGCTGACGGTCGAGGGTGCCTTGGGCGGCAGGGGGAAGAGGCGGACGAAGCGTTCCGCCAGCGCCCGGTCGCCCTCTACCTGCAGGGCTGGCGCCATCGCGGCAAAGGATTGGCCGCCATAGACGATCGCGGCGAGGGCATTCTGGTCGCCGCTGAAGATCGCATCGGCGCCAGCGGCGTCGCCCCGGTCGATGCGGAAATCGCCATCGTGCAGCGTGGCGCGAAATTCCTCCTCGCCGAAGCGGAAGCCGATGGTCGCTTCGAGATCACCGATCGCGGCGCGATCGATCATCGTGCGCATCGACATCACCACCGACACCTGGCTCATCGGCATGCCCGGCTGCATCGTCGGCGATCGGCAGGCCCAGCGGCCCAGCACCATGAACAATATTTCCGACTCGCGGCCCCATTCGGTCAGCTCGTAAATCTGGCTGGCGGCGGGCGGGGGCAGGCGGCGGCGGACAAGGATGCTGGCCGCTTCCAGCTCCTCCAGCCGCTGGGTCAGCACATTGGCGCTGATTCCGGGCAGGCTGGCGCGCAGGTCGGTGAAGCGCTTGGGGCCGAGCAGCAATTCCCGCATGATCGGCATCGCCCAGCGATCGCCGATCAGATCGAGCGCATGGGCGGTGGCACAGCCATCCTGATAGGCGCGTTTGCGCGGGTTGGGACTCATTAGTTATCTTTTCTAACTTGTGTGTTGCATAATATAATCTTCGGGCGCACAAAGTTCAAGTCGGCGACTCAAGCCCGGAATTATTCGGGGTGCGAGCCGCCATGAAAGCATGAGGAGAGAGACGATGGCCGATGCGCCCGCGCCGAAGATGATCTTCGTCAACCTGCCCGTCACCGATCTGCCCGCCGCGATCGCCTTCTATGAAGCGGTCGGCGCCGTGCGGAACAATGATTTCGCCGATGACAGCGCGCAGATGATCAGTTTTTCCGAGACGATCCACGCGATGCTGCTGACCCATGAACGGTTCGCCGGCTTTACCCCGCGCAAGATCCCCAATGCCCATGAAACCGCGCAGGTGCTGCTGTGTTTGAGCGAGACGAGCCGGGACGCGGTGGACGCGACGGTGGACAGGGCGCTGGCGGCGGGCGGGACCGAGCCGAACCCCAAGCAGGATCATGGCTTCATGTATGGCCGCAACTTTGCCGATCTGGACGGCCATATCTGGGAAGTGATGTGGATGGATGTCGCCGCCGCAATGGCCGCGAACCAGGGAGAAACTGCCGACGCCTGATGTCGACGACCTTGCAGAAGGAGAGAGACGATGAGCTATATGGACGGGTTCGTGATCCCGGTGCCCAAGGGCAACAAGGAACGCTACAAGGAGGTCGCGGCATTCGCCGCGCCGATCTTCATCGAACATGGCGCGCTGCGCGTGGTTGAATGCTGGGCCAACGACATCAAGCCCGGCAAGGTCAATGATTTCCGTACCGCTGTGATTGCCGAAGAGGACGAGGAAGTCGTCTTCTCCTGGATCGAATGGCCGGACAAGGCGACCCGCGATGCCGGCGCCGAGAAGGTGATGAAGGATGAGCGCATGCAGCCCAAGGAGGGCGAGGACATGCCCTTCATCGGCGCGCGGCTGATCTATGGCGGGTTCGAGGTGCTGGTCGACCACAAGTAAGATTGACCGCCATTCCGCCCAGGCGGGCCTGCAAAGCGCGCTTTTCTGCGTTCCGGTGCTCACGTACTTTAAGTACGCTGCGCTCCGTTACTCGAAAATCACGCTTTTCGGCTCCACCTGACCGCAATGACGATCAATCCTGGAACTCGTGTTTTCGGGAGACGGACGATGACCGACTTCAATGGCAAATTCTTCTGGTACGAATTGATGACCAGCGATCCCAAGGCGGCGCTGGCCTTTTATGGCGATGTCGTCGGCTGGACGTCGCAGCCCTTTGGTCCCGATGGCGACTATAATGTCGTCAGCGGCAGCGCCGGGGCGCTGGGCGGGGTGATGGCGATCCCGGCGGAGGCGAAGGATTGCGGCATGACGCCCTGGTGGGGCGGCTATGTCGGGTCGGCCGATGTCGACGCCGATGCCGAACGGCTGAGCGCGGCCGGTGGCAGCGTGAAGCGTCCGCCCGAGGATATTCCGGGCGTTGGCCGCTTTGCGGTGATGGCCGATCCGGGCGGCGCGGTGTTCATGCTGCTCAAGGGATCAAGTCCCGAGGGGATGGATACGCCGCCGCCCATGGCGCCGGGCCATGTCGGCTGGCACGAGCTGTATGCCGGTGATTTCGACAAGGATCTGGCCTTCTATACCGGGCAGTTCGGCTGGTCGAAGGGCGAGGCCATGGATATGGGCGAGATGGGCAGCTACCAGCTGGTCTCGCAGACCGGCTCGACGGACTTTGACGGCATGACCGGCGGCATCATGCCGCGTCCCGAACAGATGCCGATGCCGCTATGGCTGTTCTACTTCACCGTCGGCGACATCGATGCGGCGGTCGCGCGGGTGACGGCTGGCGGCGGCAGCGTGATGCAGGGGCCGATGGAAGTGCCGGGTGGCGCCTGGATCATCCAGGCGACCGATCCGCAGGGCGCGATGTTCGCGCTGGTCGGCAGCAAGGGAGAGGGGTGATGGACAAGATTTCCCCCTGCCTGTGGTTCGACGGCCAGGCCGAGGAGGCGGCGCATTATTATGCGTCGGTGTTCGGCGGGTCGGTCGACCATGTGAGCTATTATCCCGAGGTCAATCCGTCGCCTTCGCCGCTGCCGGGCGGGAGCGTGCTGCTGGTCGAGTTCAGCCTGTTCGGGCAAAGCTATCAGGCGCTGAACGGCGGGCCGCAATTCACCTTCGATGAGGCGATATCGCTGTCGGTGGCATGCGCGGACCAGGCCGAGCTGGACGGCTATTTCGATCGACTGACCGGCGACGGTGGCACGGCCGGGCCGTGCGGCTGGGTGACCGACAAATATGGCCTCTCCTGGCAGTTGGTGACGCGCCAGATCATGGACAATTATCATAGCGGCGACCGCGTCGGCATTGCCCGCATGATGCAGGCGATGATGACGATGCAGAAGCTAGACAGCGGCGCGATGCACGCGGCGTTCCTGGGAGAGGCGGCATGAGCGGGGCGGCGCATGAATTGTCGGTCACCTGCCTGATCGAGGCGCCGCGCGAGATTTGCTGGAAGGTGTGGACCGACCTGAAGGATGAATGGTTCTGTCCCAAGCCCTGGCGCGCCGAGGTGATCGAGGAGGATATGCGCCCCGGCGGCCGCAGCGCGGTGCAGATGTTCGGGCCGAATGGCGAGGAAACCGGGCCGATGGAGGGCATTTTCCTGGAGGTGGTGCCGGGTGCGCGGGTGGTGACGACCGATGCCTATGCCGCCGGCTGGATACCGCAGAGCCCGTTCATGACCGCGATCTGGGACTTCGCAGCGGAGGGCGATGGCACCCGCTTCACCGCGACTGCGCGCCACTGGGACGCGGAGGCGAAGGCGCGGCATGAGGAAATGGGCTTCCATCCCGGCTGGGACGAGATGATGGCCCAGTTCAAGGCGCTGTGCGAGACGTCGGCCGCGAGCGCCTGAGCGGATCGCCGGCGGGCTGGTCGGGCACCAATATTTCGGCCGGGTCCATTTTCGACATGGCGATGGCGGCGCGCATGAAGAGGAGGGCGGGACGCAGCGATGTGTCGCCGCTTTCCTGCACCAGTTCCCGCAGCGCGCGGACGAACAGGTCGGGCCAGCGTTCGATATCCACGCCCTGGCCGCGCAGGATCAGCGCGGTGGCGCTCCAGTGGCGCTGGAGCAGGCCGATCATGTCGGCATAGTCGCGGGAGTCGCCGACACAGGCATCGGTCATCTCGCGGAAGATCGGGCCAAGTAGCAGCGCCGGCTTGCCATCGCCCACGCCCGCCCAGAGCGAGCCGGGATATTCGGCGAGCAGGCCATTCAAGGCATCGCCGAAATAGCGCAGCCGCCCGTCATGGGTCGCGACCTCGATCAACGGGGCGGCGGTGCCTTCCTGCTCGGCGCGATGGCGCAGCAGCATCTGGCAGGCGAAGCCGGCCAGGGCACCCAGTGTCTCTTCGGCCGAACGGGTGCGCGGCGGACGGACCCGGTCGAGCAGGCGGCGGGCGAGCGCCTCGTCCGGATCGAGCAGGGCGGGCATGCCCCGTTGCGCGCGATCGACGCGGTGCAGGCCGCGCGTGGCGTGGCGGACCCAGAGGAAGAAGCTGATGCTGAACAGCGCGAAGCTGGCCGCCATCGCGCCGAGCAGCGGCAGCGCATGAGCGTGGCGCAGCGGCGGCAGGAGCAGCGCGAGCAGGCAGAATATCGGCAGCAGGGCGAGCGGCAGCAGGCGCGCGACGCCACGACGCAGGCGCTGCGCGGTGGCCATGTCGGGGATGGCATATTGGCCGCCGATCAGGCCGAACGGCATGAACAGCGGGCGGCCGTCCGCGCCATGGCCAAAGGCGCTGTCGATGAAGCTGGTCGTGAGGCGGCGCATGGCAAGGGTCCGGCAGGAAGGAATGCGGGCGCGCCGCGGCGGCAGCCTGACGGGGAAGTTGTTACCGGAATATGAGGGAACGGGCTGAAGGGGGTGTTTACCCTTCCGTGTGTTATCGCGATTTTACCGTGGCGTGAATCAGGCGCTATTCTTTGGTTCTGCGCCGCTGGGGCAAATTCGGACGGTCTGGAAGCGACGAGATCCAGCTGCAAATTCCTCCCCTGCAAGGGGAGGGGGACCACGAAGTGGTGGAGGGGTGTTACGCTATCGAGAGGGGAATACCCCTCCGTCTGGCCTTCGGCCAGTTCAAGGGAGACACGGGTCTCCCTTGAACTCCCCTTGCAGGGGAGGATGGTCTGAAACCGACCATTTGTTGCCTTTGATATGGTGTTTTCCGCTTTCTAATTGCAGACATTTCCAGCAACTTTGAGGAAGCTGGCTTACGGGCATGGGTTGACAGAAAATATGATGGGTCGGTCGCTCCTTTGGCTTGCAGCGAGTATTCCTCCATTGATGCTCGCGGCATGCACTGCTCAGCAGGTGCCGACGAGCAATGAAGAGAATAATGCGCTTTGCCGAATGCTCCCAGGAAAATCTGAAGCGATTAGATCTTCAAAATCAGGTATCCAGTATCTCCCGCCTTCGTTTGGGAAGGTTATGCACATTTGTAAATTCAAGGGTTATCCGGAATGCTTTCCTAAGATCAGTAATTTTGAGAGTGAATGGTATTCCAACCATTGGGAAGCCGCAACGGAGCCATCTCTTTTTGAAATTTCAAACGCCCAAAAGTATGCCGGAGACAGTGTTCTCAGATTCACATGGCTCCCGACGTTTCATCATCCGGTGATTGTCCGTTTCGAAACGTCCGCAGGCACCACTAATTTTATAGCGAAGGAGCTTTCCGGTGCCGGGGGTTATGAACCGGGTAGTATCTCTCGGCAAATCAATCGGAAACTCAGTTCCTTAGAAGCGCACCAAGTGGAGCGCGCGATGGCGAGGGCTAGCCCGTTCAATGAACCGCCCGAAAATTGCGGCGGCGGCACGGATGGTAGTCGATGGATACTCGAACGCGCTCGTAAGGGCAGTTACGAATATGCCGACCGTTGGTCGCCTCAGAAGGGGGCAATGCGCGATTTTGGACTGCTGACCTTAAAACTGACCGGTTGGGAATTTGAGGAAATCTATTAAAGAAATAGCAGGTCGTTTTACTTGCTCGGCTCGCATTCTGAATGCCAGGTAACGGCATCCTATCGCCACGAGCAGACTGTCCGCTCCCCGCCCAACTCCGTCACCCCGGCGAAGGCTGGGGTCTGAGGCGGTGGCAGAAGAAGGTCAGCCGTCTTGCGCTATCCGTTGCCGGCGCGTTCGCCTGCCTGAGATGCCAGCCTTCGCTGGCATGACGGGATAAGGGCATTGCGCACCCTACCCATCCTCGCCATTCGGCGGGCGCCGGGCTTGTCCGCGCGCGGCCTAGCGGGGTTTCGCGATTTCGACGGCGTAGATGGCGGGGCTGCCGGCGATATTGCTGCGATAGACCAGCCATTTGCCGTCGGGCGTGAAATGCTGGTTGGGTTCGAGCGTATAGTCGTGGCTTGCGAGATCGACGAGCCGTTCCGTCTCCAGCGTGCCGGTGGCGATCAGCGTGTCGCCGCCGAGCGTGTTGCGGGCGCGGGGATTGTCGTCGGGGCGGGGGTGGAAGAGGCTGATATATTTGCCGTCATTGGCGCCGTCGCCCGAGAAGCTGCGGCCGTCGGGCGATGAGGCGAAATGATAGGAGCCCTGGCCCGGACGGATCGCATACCAGCGGCGCGCGCCACTGGCGACGTCATGGCCGGCGAGCCAGCGCATCCCCTGCGGCATGATGAGGTCATACCAGATGGTGCGGCCGTCGGGCGCCCAATATTCATGGCCGGCAATCTCGCCCTGCAGGATGCGCTGATGCACTTTGGTTTTGGCGCTGCCGTCGGTGCGGATGGTCCAGATGCGGTCGACCTGCTGCCAGGGGCCTTCATGGCAATACATGAGCAGATCGGGATCGGTCGGCGAGAATTGCACATGGTTGAGCCAGTCCTTCGACGCGGTGATGCGGCGTTGCTGGCCGGTGGCGATGTCGATCGCGAAGATTTCCATCGGCACGCCGGCGGCGAGCCGGGCCTCCATCCATTTTTCCTTGGCGGCGGCGAAGGAGAGGGGGCGGCCCTGATCGTCGGTGCCGCTATAGCTGGGCGAACCGGTCTTGGGATCGCGCTTGCCCTGGGCGGCGATGGCAGGCGGCGGCGGGGCGAGTTCGCGATGGCCGGCAAGCAGCGTGTCGTCCGCATTGATGGATTCGATGCGGCCGCCCGGCATTTCCGCGATACGGCGGCGCTTGCCGCTGTCGAGATCGACCGACCAGACGATGAAGGACGGCTCGCCCTCGCTGCTGCCGGTCGGGTTGGTGGTATAATAAGCGACATTGGCGCGGTGGCCGACAAACAGCAGCCGGTCGACCTTTTCCTTCAGCACCAGCTGGGTTCGCCAGTTGCTGGTGTCGGCGACGCGGATCCCCTCCGGCGTCAGATAGACCATGCGCTTTCCGTCGGGGGTGAAGGGATTATAGTTGAAATAGAGGCCGTAATTGCCCGGCCGGTCATCGACGCGGACGATGCGGTGGCCGGTGGTCGGGTCGGTCCAACTGGCGGGCGAGGGCGATGCCATGGGCGCTTGCGCTGCGACGAGCAGGGGAAGGGCCAGCCCGATCATTGCCTGCCTCAACCGCATCCCATCCTCCCAGTTCAAGTTCAATTTGCGGGATTGGATACCGCATATCGGGAATTTGGCAAGGCGGCTGTGATGCGGGCGCGCCGTATGCTTGCCGGGCCAAGTCTTTGACAGAGGAGGGCAATAAGGCGCGGGCTTCTGAAATATTCGTGAAATGACGGGGCAAAATCGGGTGGCCAAAGACGGGGCGGAGATTTTCCACCCAGATGAAAGGCCATGACATGACTTATTCCTCGCTCCTGACCCTGGGCGCCGCCGCGCTGATGGCGACGCTGGGCGCGCCGGCCATGGCGCAGGCGCCGCATCATGGCGCGAGCCAGCCGGTGAGCAGCAAGGCGCCGGCCAAGAAGCCTGCCCCGGTAAAGGCCCAACCGGCCAAAGCCCAGCCGGCCAAGGCCCAACCCGCCAAGGCCCAGGGCCGTTCGACCGGCGCGGCGCACCAGAAGGCCTGCCGCAATCGCTACAAGAGCTATGACGCCAGGCTGGACAGCTATCTCTATCGCGGCAAGCGGGTGCGCTGCACGCTCTGATCGCGATCGACGCGGGGCGGTGCCGGGGGACGGCGCCGCCCCGTTCCTGTTTTCATGAAGAAGGACGAGGCGCGATGCGCAAGATGATGATCGGGGCGGCGCTGCTGCTCTGTTCGGCGCCGTTGCTGGCCCAGGGGGGCATGGGTGGCGGCATGGGCGGCGGCGGCATGGGTGGTGGCATGGGCGGTGGCCCGCCCGGCGGTGGCGGCGGCCCTCCCGGTGGCGGCGAAGGCCGGCCGCAAAAGCCGCGCGAGATGAAGCCGATCAAGCGCAGTCAGATCGACAAGATCGTGACCGCCATGTTTGCCGAAGCGGACAGCAATCGCGACGGCATGGTGACGATCGACGAATTGCGGCTGGTGGTGCAGGCGCGGCGCGAAGCGATCATCCGCACGCGTTTCGACGCGATCGACAGCAATCATGATGGCGCGCTGAGCCTGGCCGAGTTTCAGGCGTGGCAGAGCAGCATGGGATCGGTCGCGCTGTCGGAAACGGGCGCGATGGGCGATCAGGGCGGGCCGGTGGCCGAGGCGATCATGCCCAAGCTGGGCGACGACCCCGAGGATGCGATACTGGGCCGGCTGATCGAACCGCTCAATGCGAGCGCGATCGCCCAGGCCAACAGCAATTATGATGCCGGCGCCTCGCTGGAAGAAGTGCTGGCGTTCGAACATGCCCGCTTCGACGCGGCGGACGCCGATCATGACGGGGTGCTGTCGGCCGAGGAGATGCGCAGCCTGATGCCGCGGCGTGGTCCCGGTGGAGGCCCCGGCGGTCCGGGTGGCCCCGGTGGACCGGGCGGCGCGGGCGGACCGCCGCCGCGCAACTGACGGGATTGATGTCGATGCCTTGCCTATCCTTGTCCTGCCGTCGGGCGGGCAGCGCCCTGCTGCGCGCCGGATGCAGCCTGTTCGCCCTATCGACGCCCGCTGCGGCGCAGAGCGTGGCGAGCGACGATATCGTCGTCACCGGGCAGGCGCCGCCGGGGGCGGTGATCGGCGACATTCCCGCGCAGAACCAGCTCGGCCGTGCCGACATCGATGCCTATGGCGTCGGCACGGTCAGCGAATTGCTGGACGAGATCGCGTCGCAGACCAGCAGCAACCAGGGGCGCAGCGATGACGGCCCGGTGGTGCTGGTCAATGGCAAGCGGATTTCGGGCGTCAACGAGGTCAGCGACCTGCCGACCGAAGCGATCTTGCGGCTCGACATCCTGCCCGAGGAGGTCGCGCTCAAATATGGCTATGACGCGCAGCGCAAGGTGGTGAACATCATCCTGCACCGCCGCTTCCGATCGCAGGTCGCCAATGCGGGCGGCGGGATCGCGACGGCGGGGCAGGGCGAAAATCTGGCCGGCGACGTGGGCTATACCCGCATTCGCGACAATGACCGGGTGAGTGTGACGGCGCGGGCGAAATCCTCCGCCTCGCTGCTGGAAAGCGAGCGCGACGTGATCGTCGATCCGGAAGCGGCGGGCGACCCGACCGGGCGGGTCAGTGACGACCGCGCCTATCGCACCCTGTCGCCTGCCACCCGCAGCTATATGCTGAACGCCACGGTCGCGCATCAGTTGAGCGAGACGGCGAACCTGTCCTGGAATGGGCGGGCGGACTACAAGACCAGCAAGGCGCTGAATGGCCTGCCCACCGGCAGCCTGACCGATGGCGACGAGACGGTCGACCGCATCCTGTCGCTCGATCCGCTGCATCAGGATACGCGCGCGCTGACGCTGAGCAGCGGTGTCAGCCTGAACATCGACCTGTCGAAGACCTGGCGCATGTCGGTGATCGGCAGCTACAGCCATAGCGACACCCGCACCGACAGCGATCGCGGCTATGATCTGGACGATGTGCAGGCGGCGCTGGACGCGGGCGATGTGGCGGCCGATGGCGTGCTGCCCGCGAGCCTGCTGGGGGCCATGGGCACGCAGAAGGCGCGCGCGTTGCAGGACACGGGCAGCGCCAGCCTGCTGGTCAATGGCAAGCTGTTCAAGCTGCCGGCCGGCAATGTCGGCATGAACCTGCGGCTGAGCGGCGACACGAGCAGCCTGCGATCGTCCAGCACGCTGGATGGGGTGATGTCGCAGCGGACCGCGAGCCGCACCAATGGCGGCGCGCAGATCAGTTTCGACCTGCCGATCGCCAGCCGGCGCAATGGCTTCCTGCCGGTGCTGGGGACGCTGACCGCCAATATGAACGCGTCGGTGACGCAGGTTTCCGACTATGGCACGCTCGGCACGCTGGGCTATGGCCTGAGCTGGACGCCGCGCACCGGCATCACCATCATCGCGGCGGTCAATAATGACCGGACCGCGCCGACGCTGGACCAGCGCAACAGCCCGACCATCACCACCAGCAATGTGCGCGTCTATGACTATGTGCGCGGGCAGAGCGTGACGGTGACGCAGGTGAGCGGCGGCAATCCGGCGCTGACCGCCGACAATCGCCACCAGTTCAAGCTGGGCGCGACGGTGAAGCCGCTCACCAAGGTCAACCTGACCCTGTCGGCCAATTATGTGAGCAGCGAGACGCGCGACGCGATCATCAGCCTGACCGGCGTGTCTTCCGCATTGGAGGCGGCCTTCCCCGATCGCTACAGCCGCGACGAGGAAGGGATGCTGACGCGGATCGACACACGGTCCGTCAATGTCGCGCGCGAGGAGGTGAAGCAGCTGCGCTGGGGCCTCAATTTCACGCAGCTATTGCGCAAGCCCAAGCGGCCCGAGCCGCCGGCCGGCTTCGTGCCGCCATGGCGGCGGACGGCGGCGCAGGGCGATGAGGCGCAGATGGCGGCGCCAAAGGCAGAGGGTGGCGATGGGCAGCCCGCAGAGGGCGCGCCCGACGGTGGTCCCGATGCCGAGCAGGATGCGATCCTGGTCGACGGCCACCGGCCCGATGATGCGATGCCGATGGGGCCGCCCGGCGGCTTTGGCGGGCCGGATGGCTTCGGTCCGCCGCCTGGCCCTCCGCCCGATGGCATGGGGCCGCCCGATGGTCCGCCGCCCGGCGGTGGACCTGGTGGTCCGGGCGGTCCCGGTGGACGGGGCGGCTTCGGCCCGCCCGGTGGCGGTCCGTTCGGCGGTGGCAGCGATAATGGCGCGCGGCTGCAACTCTCGCTCTATCACAGCATCATGCTGCGCGACGCGGTGCTGCTGAGCGAGGGCGGGCCATGGGTCGATTTGCTGAATGGTGGCACGCTGGGCGGCAGTCCGCAGCCGCGCCACAAGGTGCAGCTGAGCAGTGGCGTGATCGACAATGGCGTCGGCATCCGGCTGGACGGCAACTGGCAGAGCGCGTCGCATGTGACCGGCGACCAGACGGCGTCGGGCGGCGACCTGCGCTTTGGCCAGCAGGTGACGTTCGACCTGCGGCTGTTCGCCAACATGGCCAACCGGTTCCGCGGGCAGGACTGGGCGCGGGGCATGCGGGTGAGCTTCTCCGTCGGCAATCTGCTGAACCGGCGGCAGAGCGTGACCGATGGCACGGGCGCGACGCCCGTCGCCTATCAGCCCGCCTATCTCGATCCCGAGGGGCGGACGCTGATGCTGTCGGTGCGCAAGATATTCTGAACGGGAAAGGGGTGGCCGACGACCGGCTGCCCCTTCAACCTGATTGAAAACCCATCATAAAATGCGCATCTGGCGCGGATGACCAAATTTTCTTTCCTTGCCCGGATCGGGGTGCCGATCGGCGTCCTGCTGGGGACGCCCGCCGCTGCGCAGGAGACGCCGGACTTTTTCGGCGCAGCGTTGTGCCAGCCGCCTTATTCGACCGACAGCGCGACCGCCCTGTATGAAGCCGCCGAAAAGGTCGCCAAAGCAGATACATCGATGCTGGGGGCGGCGATCTATACGCTGCCCGCGCCGATCGAGCGGGACGGCTTTGTGGCGCGGGCGGTGGTCTTCGCCGGCATGTCGATCGGTGTGCTGCTGGATGGCGAGGTCGCGGAGGCCGCGGCCGCCCGTTATGGGCTTGCCAGGGAAAAGAGCCGCCTGTTCGGCGCGTCGAGCCTGGGCTTTGCGCGGCAACTGGACGATGGGGCGCAGGACATGCGCGAGATGGGGCTGATTTCCGTCGTTGCGCGGCAGGGGCCTGCCCTGGCCGGGCGGACATTGCTGACCTGCGAGTTCGTGTCGCATGAGGATCGCAAGGCGCTGGACAGTCAGGAAGGCGATGCGCCCTAATATGAAAAGGGGCGCCCGGTGTCCGGACGCCCCTCCTTCGTGACGGCTTTGCTATGGGATGCCGTGGCTCAGGCCTTGTAGACCTTGTCCACAGCCGCACAGAATTTCGTCATGTCTTCGGCCGAACCGACGGTGACGCGCGAGACATTGGGCCAGATCGGCCAGTTGCGGCCGATCTGCACCTTTTCCGGTGAGGCGAGCAGGGCGGCCTGCATTTCCTTGGCCGGCTTCTTCCAGTTGACCATGAACATGTTGGCTTCGCTGCCCGGCTGGACTTCGATGCCCTTCTTGGTGAGCCAGGCGATGGTCTGGTCGCGGGCGGCGATCATCTCGTCGCGGCGCGCCTTGATGAGCGCGGCTTCGGGATAGACGGCGTTGCCGCAGGCCATGGCGGTGATCGACAGGCCGCCGGCCGACGGGCCGAACAGCATCAGGCGCTTCTGCACTTCGGGATCGGCGAAGGTGAGGCCGAGGCGGATGCCGGCCATGCCGAACAGCTTCGAGAAGGTCCCCATGACGATGATGTCCTTGCGGTTGCCGATCAGCGAAGCGGCGCTGGGTGCGTCCGAGAAGTGGATATAGGCTTCGTCTACCAGCAGCATGGAATCGGCCGGCTTGTTGTCGAGCAGCCACTTGATGTCGGCGATCGGCGTGATCGTGCCGGTCGGGTTGTTGGGTGTGCAGATATAATAGAGGCCGGCGTTCGGGTTGGCGGCCAGCATGGCCTTGACGTCATGGCCCTTGCCGACGGCCTGGGGTGCCTTGGCGATCGGCGCCTTGAGGTAATCGGCGGTGCGCCAGGCGGATTCGAAGGTCGGATCGGCGGTCACCAGGCCCTTGGTCGGCGAGCAATAGGCCGCGACGGTCGAGACCAGCGGGCCACCCGAGCCGGGCCACAGCATCACCTGGGCTTCGGGAATGCCCTCCACCTTGGCGATGGTCGAGACCAGGTCGCCGCGATAATTGTCGGGATCATACCAGTTGCCGACGGCGCCGGCCTTGGCGATGGCGTCGACGCCCGAGGGGAAGGGGCCGGTCCAGCATTCGTTCGAGCCGATGCGCACCGCGCCCTTGATGCCGCGGGCGGCCTGCTGCTGCGCGAAGGCGGGCGCGGCCAGCATTTCGTGCATCGCGGCGCCGGCGCCGATCAGGGCGGCAACCTTGGCAAGCTGGCGGCGCGAATAGCCGCGCTCGATCAGGTCTTCCCGCGCTTCCTTGTCCAACATCATGGTCATGCCGATTGTCCCCTTGTTTTCCTGCGAAATGCCTTGGATTTCGTCTGGAGAAACGAAGGCGGAAACAATTTCCGCAATGCAAAAGGGGCTGCGGCACGCTTTATTTTGCGCGCCGCAGCCCCTTTTTCGTAAGGTCAGGTCAGATCAGGCTTTCCAGACCGCATCCACGGCCTTGCAGAAGGCGTCCATTTCGCTGGCCGAGCCGACCGAGATGCGCGAGACATTGGGCCAGATCGGCCAGTTGCGGCCGATCTGCACCTTCTGCGTCAGCAGGGCGGCCTGCATGTCCTTGGCGGGCTTGCCCCAGTCGACCATGAACATGTTCGCCATGCTGCCCGGCAGCACCTTGATCCCCTTCTTGGTCAGATGGGCGATCGCCTTGTCACGGTTGGCCGCCATTTCGGCCTGGCGCGCCTTGATGAGATCGGCCTGGGCGACCGAGACGGTGCCGCAGGCGACGGCCGTCATCGGCAGCATGGCGGTGACCTGGCCACCGTCATAGCGCATCATCTTTTCCATCAGCGACGGCGCGGCGAAGGTGAGGCCGAGGCGCATGCCGGCCATGCCGAACAGCTTCGAGAAGGTGCGCAGGACCAGCACGTCGTCGCGGGTGGCGGCGAGCTTGGCGGCGCGCGGCGTGTCGGTCCAGTGGATATAGGCTTCGTCGACGACCAGCACCGAATCCTTGGGCTTGTTGGCGGCCAGCCATTCGATATCGCCGATCGGCGTGATCGTGCCGGTCGGGTTGTTGGGCGAGCAGATATAATAGACGCCGGCATTGGGATCGGCCGCCAGCATCGCCTTTACGTCATGGGCATTGTCCTTGGTCAGCGGCACCTTCGTCACCTTGGCGCCGAGCCAGGCGCCGGTGCGCCAGATCGCTTCATAGGTCGGGTCGGCGGTGACGATGCCCTTGGTCGGCGAGGCGAAGGCGACGGCGACGCGGCTCAGCGGATCGGACGAGCCGGGCCAGGCAACGATGCGGTCGGCCGGAATGCCTTCGACCTGCGCGACGGCGGCGAACAGCTTTTCATGCTCATTGTCGGGTTCGTAGCGATTGCCTTCGGTCACCAGCTTGAAGGCGGCTTCGGCGGCGACCGGGAAGGGGCCGGTCCAGCATTCGTTGGCGCCGATGCGGACCGCGCCTTCGACCGGCTTGGCGGCCTGCTGGGCGGCGGCACCGACGGTGCGCATCGCGACGGCACCGGCGCCGAGCAGCGCGGTCACCTTGGCCAGCTGGCGGCGCGAATAGCCGCGGTCCAGAAGCTCCTGTTCAAACTCCGTTGGCGTGGTCGTTTCCATGATCCCTGACTCCCAGACATGCTTGATGCTGCCTTTGCGGCGTTAGACGAATGTACAGCATGTATCCGCCACGCAAATGAGGAAGATGACCTAGCTTATCAGCGATGCGCAACAATCGTGCTTTTCTGCGGGGTTCATCAACATATCGCGAGGAAAGCGCTTGGAAAGAAAGCCATCCATCTGTTAGCGATTTGCCATGCCCAGTACGCCCGCCGCCGCCGCCCGCCAAATCCTCGTCCGCCTGCAGGAGGTGATGGCGGCGCGCACCAGCGCGCAGGCCAAGCTGAACAAGGTGGTGGAGATCATCGGCGAATCGCTGTCGAGCGAGGTCTGCTCCATCTATCTGGTGCGCGAGGGCGTGCTGGAACTGTTCGCGACCCGCGGCCTGAAGCAGGAGGCGGTGCATGTCACCCGCATGGCCAAGGGCGAGGGGCTGGTCGGGCTGATCGCCACCAATGTCGAGCCGCTGAACCTGGACGAGGCCGCCGCCCATCCCGACTTTTCCTATCGCCCGGAAACCGGCGAGGAGCTGTTCCACAGCTTTGCCGGCGTGCCGATCGTGCGGCGCGAGCGCGCGCTGGGCGTGTTGTGCGTGCAGCATGTCGAGCCGCGCAAATATGAAGAGGTCGAGATCGAGGCGCTGCAGACGGTCGCCATGGTGCTGTCCGAGCTGATCGCCAATGCCGAACTGGCCGATGACGGCCCGACCGACGCGCGGGTGCAGGAAACCGGATCGAACATCATGACCGGCCTGCAGCTGGTGATGGGCATGGCGCGGGGCCATGTCGTCTTCCACCAGCCGCGCGTCCATATCGAGCATACCGTCGCCGAGGATACGGAAGCGGAGCGGCAGCGGGTCATTTCCGCCTTTGCCAAGATGCGCGAACAGATCGACCGGATGACCGGCACGGCCGATTTCGGGACCGAGGGCGAGCATCAGGAGGTGCTCGAAACCTACAAGATGTTCGCCTATGACGAGGGCTGGATCCGCCGCATCAACGAGGCGATCGACAGCGGCCTGACCGCCGAAGCGGCGATCGAGCGGGTGCAGCAGCGCACCCGGATGCGGATGCGCCAGATCGACGATCCGCTGCTGCAGGACCGGATGCACGATCTGGAGGATATGGCCAACCGGTTGCTGCGCATCGTGTCCGGGCAATTGGGCACCGCCGCCCAGTTGGGGCTGCGGCAGGATGCGATCCTGATCGCGCGCAACCTGGGGCCGGCGGAGCTGCTGGAATATGACCGGCGGCGGCTGAAGGGCGTGATCCTGGAGGAAGGGTCGCTGACCGCCCATGTCACCATCGTCGCCCGCGCCATGGGCGTGCCGGTGCTGGGCCGGGTGCGCGACATTCGCCACCGGGTCAATGAAGGCGACCTGATCCTGATGGATGTCGCCGAAAATGCGCTGCTGATCCGGCCGACGCCCGACATGGAGGAGGCGTTCGAGACCAAGCTGCACATCACGCAGAAGCGGCGGGCGGAATTTGCCGCGCTGCGCGACCTGCCGTCGGTGACGCAGGATGGGGCGCGGATCGAGTTGATGGTCAATGCCGGCCTGCGCGAGGATGCGCAGGCGCTGGACATGGTCGGCGCCGACGGCATCGGCCTGTTCCGCACCGAATTCCAGTTCCTGGTGTCGGCGACGCTGCCGCAGCGCGAGAAGCAGCAGCGGCTCTACAAGGATGTGCTGGACGCGGCCGGCGACCGGCCCGTCATTTTCCGCACCGTCGACATCGGCGGTGACAAGGCGCTGCCCTATATGACGCGCGAGGATGACGAGCATGAGGATAATCCGGCCATGGGCTGGCGCGCGATCCGGCTGGCGCTGGACCGCGACGGCCTGATGAAGGCGCAGGCGCGCGCCTTGCTGGAGGCGAGCGCGGGCAAGGTACTGAACATCATGTTCCCGATGGTGTCGGAACCCTGGGAGTTCGAGGAGGCGCGCACGCTGGTCGAGCATCAGCGACAATGGCTGATCGGGCAGAAGAAGAAGCTGCCGGTGGCGGTGCGCTATGGCGCGATGCTGGAGGTGCCGGCGCTGGCCGAGGTGCTGGACCTGCTGCTGCCGCAGCTCGATTTCCTGTCGATCGGCACCAACGACCTGACCCAGTTCCTGTTCGCCGCCGACCGTGCCCATCCCAAGCTGGCGGAGCGTTATGACTGGCTGAGCCTGGCGATCCTGCGCTTCCTGGATCGGGTGGTGCGGATCTGCGAGATCTACAAGGTGCCGGTCGGCGTCTGTGGCGAAATGGGCGGACGCACGCTGGAGGCGATGGCGCTGATTGGCCTGGGCGTGCGGCGGCTGTCGATCACGCCGGCGTCGGTCGGGCCGGTCAAGGCGATGATCCGCGCGATCGACGCGGCCGAATTGCAGGCGTTGATGCGCGATCTGCTGGACAGCGGGGCGAGTGATCTGCGCGCGCAACTGACCAGCTGGGCCGAGCAGCGGAACATCGAGCTGGCCTGAAAAGACACCGCCCCGGCGTTGACAAGCGCCGTCCCGCAATGAGACAAGGCCGCCAATCAAGGTCGCGGAGCAGCATGGCAGACGAACCCGAATTCGAACCCGTCGCGGACGACGCGACGGCAGCGCAGCCCAGCACCCCCGGCGCCAAATTGCGCGCCGCGCGCGAGGCGCAGGGGCTGTCGGTGCAGGATATCGCCACCCGGACCCGCATCGCCCAGCGCCAGCTGGAGGCGATCGAGCGGGACGATTATGGCGCCTTGCCGGGCATTCCCTATGCGGTGGGTTTCGCCCGCGCCTATGCCCGCGCGATCGATCTGGACGAGGTGGCGATCGCCGCCGACGTGCGCAATGCCGTGCATAATTCCGACATGGGGGCGACCCGCTACGAAGCGTTCGAGCCGGCCGACCCGGCGCGGGTGCCGTCGCGCACCCTGGCCTGGACCGCGGCGGTGATCGGCATCATCGTGATTGCCGGCTTCACCATCTGGCGCACCCAGTTGCTGACCCCGCCGACCGGCGAGGAAATCGCCGAGCAGCAGGCGGAAAAGCCCGCCGCCGCGCCCAACGCCGGCGTGCAGGCGCCGATTGCGGCGCCCGTGACCGGGCCGGTGGTGTTCACCGCCAATGACGATGTGTGGATGCGCATCGTCGACGAGGCGGGCGAGCGGCTGAAGGACGGACTGCTGAAGAAGGGTGAGAGCTTCACTTTGCCGGCTGGCGCGCGCAATCCGACGATCCTGACCGGTCGCCCGCAGGCGCTGGACGTGACCGTGGGTGGCAAGGCGATCCCGCCGCTGGGCGCGGCCGACCGCACCATCGCCGACGTTCCGGTCAGTGCCGAGGCGCTGCTGGCACGGGCCGCCGCACCGGCAGGGGCTCCGGCGGGTGCTCCGGCACCGGCAGGCCAGCCGGCGCGCGTACCGACGACGCCCGCGGGCGGGCAGGGGAGCGTGCCGACGCCGGCTGCGCCACCGCCGCCGACCGCCGCGCCGCAGCCCAGCGCGGGCAACTAATCCGTCCCATAGCCGGACAGGTACGAGCGGGCCGCGCTTTGTTGCGTGGCGCGTCCGCCTATGGTTAAAGGCGGAAAGATTTAGTCGGGGATCATCATGCGTTACGCCTTTCTCGCCACCACCGCCATCGCGCTGGCGGCCCCGCTGCTGTCGGCCGTGCCGGCCGCTGCCCAGCAGAATCCCACGGTCGAACTGCGGGTCGACCGGCTGGAAAAGGAAATGCGGGCCGTGCAGCGCAAGGTGTTCCCGGCCGGCACGCCGGTAGAGGCGGAAATCACCCGTCCCCAGACGCCGACCATCGCGCCGGGCAGCCCGACGTCGAGCCCGGTGGCCGACCTGACCGCGCGAGTGGGGGCGCTGGAATCGCAGCTCGCCTCGATCACCGGCCAGGTCGAGGAAAACAGCTACAAGCTCAAGCAGCTGGAAGAGGCGTTCAACCGCTACAAGGCGGAAGCCGAAGCGCGGGCGGCAACGCCGGTCGAAGCCGGCCCGCCGGTGATGCGTCCGACGGTCGCGACCGATGCGCCCGCGCCCAAGCCGGCCGCCGCCAAGCCGACGACCCCGCCCGCAAAGTCGGCCGCCGCGCCGGTGGCCAGCGATGCGCGCAAGACGGCGGTGGCGGCGATCGAGAAGCCGGATACCGGCGATGCGGCGGGCGATGCCTATAGCTATGGCTTCCGCCTGTGGGACGCGAAATTCTATCCCGAGGCGCAGGCGCAGCTCAAGGCGACGGTCGACAAATATGGCGACGGGTCGGTCGGCAGCCGCGCCGCCAACCTGCTGGGCCGCGCCTATCTGGACGATGGCAAGCCGGCGCTGGCGTCGGTCGCCTTTTACGAAAATTACCAGAAGCGCCCGCGTGGCGAGCGCGCCCCCGACAGCCTGGCCTATCTGGGCGAGGCGCTGATCCAGCTGAAGAAGCCTGCAGATGCCTGCAAGGTCTATGCGGAGCTGGAACAGGTCTATGGTTCGACCCTGTCGAGCGGCCTGCGCGGCATGATGGACAAGGGCCGGACCAAGGCCAAGTGCAGCGTGTGAGCCGATAGACGTGCTGGAGCTGGCACCTTCCCATCGCCCCGATGCGCTGCGGCTGGCCGTGCGCGCGCTGGTGGACGGGGAGGAGACGGCCCGGTTCGGCATTGCGGTGTCGGGCGGGCCGGACAGCATGGCGCTGCTGGACCTGGCGGTGCAGGCCTGGCCCGGCCGGGTGGCCGCGGCGACGCTGGATCATGGATTGCGGGCTGAATCCGCGGCCGAGGCGGCGATGGTTGCGCGCTGGTGCGCGGCGCGGCGCGTCCCCCATGCGACCCTGGCGCCGGAGACGGAAGTGTCCGGCAATATCCAGGATTGGGCGCGGCGACAGCGTTATGCCCAGCTGGAGGCATGGCGGGCCGGCGCCGGGCTGGACTGGATATTGACCGCCCATCATGCCGACGACCAGCTGGAAACCCTGTTGATGCGGCTCAACCGGGGATCGGGGGTCGGCGGCCTTGCCGGGGTGCGGGCGCGGGCCGGCCGGGTGCTGCGGCCGTTGCTGACGGTGCGCAAGGCGCAGTTGCAGGCCCATGCCGACCAGGCGGGGCTACCCTATGTGCTGGACCCGTCCAATGCCGATCCGCGCTTCGATCGGGCGGCGCTGCGCAAGCGGCTGGATGGCGTCGACTGGATCGATGCCGAGGCGGCGGCGCGCAGCGCGGCGGCGCTGGCGGAGGCGGAAGCGGCGTTGCAATGGACGGTGGCGGGGCTGGCGGCCACGCATATCCATCCATCGACCGACGCCTGGGTGCTGGACCGCACCGACCTGCCGCGCGAGCTTTTGCGCCGGCTGCTGATCGAGATGCTCTGCTCCGCCGACCCGGAGATCGTGCTGCCGCGCGGCGAGGCGCTGGATCGGGCGATTGCCGCGGCACGGGCGGGGCGCCAGGCGAGTCTGGGGGACTGGCTGCTGCGGGGCGGGGCGGTATGGACCTTGTCGCCGGCACCGCCGCGGCGCTGAGATTTTCGGAAAAGTTCCACCGTCCGACGCAAGGTGCCAACGGCCGGTCGCTTTTGGGCGGCATGCTGACCGGTTCTTAACCCATGGGCCGTTAACCACATGGCGTGACCAATAGCGGGATTTGTTCGGAATGATGGAATTTGCGGCGTTGACCTATGGCTTGCTGGTCAGCGTGATCCTCTCGGCCGTGAAGCGGAACCGGAAGCTGAACAAGGCGCATCCGCCGCTGCTTCTCTATATGGGCTATCTGCTGTGCGGCCTGTCCGCCGGCCTGGCGCTGGTGCTGGCCTATGTCGCGCTGTTCCAGCTGACCGGTAACTGATCGCCCGGATATCGACAGGGCCGGAAATCCGCAGCGGACAGCGCGTCCAGCTTGCGCTTTGCCGGCCACACCCTATCTTGCGGGGTGAAAGAGAGTGATGATGAACGACGAAAAAGACCCACAGGGTAATCCCTGGATCAAGAGTGCGATGATTTGGGCAGGGGTCATCATCGCCCTGCTCCTGTTCGTTTCGCTGTTCGAGCGCCCGACCACCCAGGCCGGCAGCGCCATCGCCTATTCGGAATTCCGCGCCAAGGTGCAGGAAGGCCAGGTCAAGGATGTGGCGATCGCGCCCGACCGGATCACCGGCACCCTGTCGAGTGGCCAGGGTTTCAGCACGGTCCCGGTCAATGATCCCAAGCTGACCGACCTGCTGGACGATTATAATGTCAAATATTCGGGCCAGGCCGAACAGCAGCCAAGTTTCTGGCAGATCATGCTCTATCAGTCGCTGCCGTTCCTGCTGATCCTGGGCATCGCCTTCTTCGTGCTGCGCCAGATGCAGAAGGGCGGCGGCGCCGGTGGCGCGATGGGCTTTGGCAAGTCCAAGGCCAAGCTGCTGACCGAAAAGCATGGCAAGGTGACTTTCGATGACGTTGCCGGCATCGACGAAGCGCGCGAGGAACTGCAGGAAATCGTCGAGTTCCTGAAGGACCCGAGCAAGTTCGCGCGGCTGGGCGGCAAGATTCCCAAGGGCGCGCTGCTTGTCGGTTCGCCCGGCACCGGCAAGACGCTGCTGGCCCGCGCCATCGCGGGTGAGGCGGGCGTGCCATTCTTCACCATTTCGGGTTCGGACTTTGTCGAGATGTTCGTCGGCGTCGGCGCGAGCCGCGTGCGCGACATGTTCGAGCAGGCCAAGAAGAACGCGCCCTGCATCGTCTTCATCGACGAAATCGACGCGGTCGGTCGCCATCGCGGCGCGGGCCTAGGCAATGGCAATGACGAGCGCGAGCAGACGCTGAACCAGCTGCTGGTCGAAATGGACGGCTTCGAGGCCAATGAGGGCATCATCATCGTCGCGGCGACCAACCGTCCCGACGTGCTGGACCCCGCGCTGCTGCGTCCGGGCCGTTTCGACCGCCAGGTCGTGGTGCCCCGTCCCGACATCGAGGGGCGCGAGAAGATTCTGGCCGTCCACATGAAGAAGGTGCCGCTGGCGCCGGACGTCAACCCGCGCACCATCGCGCGCGGCACGCCGGGCTTCTCGGGCGCTGACCTTGCCAACCTGGTCAACGAAGCCGCCCTGATGGCGGCCCGTCGCGGCAAGCGCCTGGTCGCCATGGACGAGTTCGAGGCGGCCAAGGACAAGGTCATGATGGGCAGCGAGCGCCGCTCCATGGTCATGACCGACGACGAGAAGAAGATGACCGCCTATCATGAGGCGGGCCATGCCATCGTCGCGGTCCATGAGCCGGCGTCCGACCCGATCCACAAGGCGACGATCATCCCGCGCGGCCGCGCGCTGGGCATGGTGATGCGCCTGCCGGAACGGGACAGCTACAGCTATCATCGTGACAAGATGCACGCGAACATGGCCGTGGCCATGGGTGGCCGCGTCGCCGAGGAAATCATCTTCGGCTATGACAAGGTGTCGTCGGGTGCGTCGGGCGATATCCAATATGCCACCAAGCTGGCGCGCGACATGGTCACCCAGTGGGGCATGTCCGACAAGCTGGGCCCGCTGCAATATGAAGAGCAGCAGGGCGAGACCTTCCTCGGCTATTCGCAGAGCCAGCGCGTCCACATGTCGGACGAGACGGCGAAGCTGATCGACAAGGAAATCCGGGGGCTGGTGGAGCAGGGCTATGCCCGTGCGCAGGAACTGCTGAAAGGTCATGAGGACCAGTTGCACCTGCTGGCCAACGCCATGCTGGAATATGAGACGCTCTCCGGCGAGGAGATCAAGGCGCTGCTGGAAAAGGGCGAGATCACCCGCGACGACGGCACCACGATCAAGCCGTCGGTGATCCCGGCGGCGGGGTCGTCCATCCCCAAGACGCGCAAGCGCAAGGGGCCGTTCGGCGATCCGACCCCCGCTGGCGCGTAAGCGCCGAGCAGGCAGTGGAATGAAAAAGGGGCGCGGCCATGATGGTCGCGCCCCTTTTTCGTTTCCGGTACTTTTGCGTTTCGGACCATTGCGTTGCGTGCGCGAGCGGACCAGAAGCGGGGCCAGACACCATCAATTTTGGGGAAATATCTTGGCCCATTCCCGCCGTGACGCGATGTTTCTGGGACTGGCTTCGACGGCGGGGCTGGCGATGCCGGGGCTGGGCGAGGCGAGGGCGTCGGATAGCTGTGCCTCTGCACCGGCCTGGCGCCATGGCGCCGAGGGCGAGCGGCTGGCGGACCTTGGCAATGGCCGCTTTCTGAACCCGGTGCTGTCGGGGGATCGGCCCGATCCCAACATATTGAAGGATGGCGACGACTATTGGGCGACCTTTTCGTCCTTCGACTATTTCCCGGCGGTCGTGATCTGGCATTCGCGCGATCTGGTGAACTGGCGGCCGGTGGGGCCGGCGCTGACCGCGCCTCTGGGTTCGGTCTGGGCGCTGGACATCGCCAAGCATGAAGGCCGCTATTTCATCTATATTCCGGTGTTCAATCCGACCGATCCCAGCTTTTCGGCGGGGCCGGCCATTCCTTGCAAGATTTTCGTCGTCCATGCCGACCGGATGGAAGGGCCATGGAGCGCCCCCGTCGACATGGACATCAAGGGCTATATCGACCCCGGCCATGCGGTGGGCGAGGACGGTAAACGCTATCTGTTCCTGAATGGCGGTGCGCGGGTGCGGATCAGCGATGACGGGCTGCGCCGGGACGGGCCGATCGAGCAGGTCTATGAGGGATGGCCGATCCCGGACGACTGGATCATCGAGGCGCTCGCGCTGGAAGGCCCCAAGGTGCTGCGCCGGGATGGCTGGTTCTACCTGTTTTCCGGGCAGGGCGGGACGGCCGGGCCGCCGACCAGCCATATGGTGATCGTCGCCCGGTCCCGATCGATCAACGGACCGTGGGAAAATTGTCCACATAACCCGATCGTGCGGACGGCGCGGGCGGGCGAACCCTGGTGGTCGCGTGGCCATGGCACCGCGGTGGAAGGGCCGGCGGGCGACTGGTGGCTCGCCTATCATGGCTATGAAAATGGCTATCGCACGCTGGGACGGCAGATGCTGCTGGAGCCGTTCGTCTGGGACACGGATGGCTGGCCGCGCATGACCGGCGGCGATCTGTCAGCGGCGCTGCCCATGCCGGCGGCCAGGCGTGCGGGCGGATCGGGGCTTGCGCTGTCCGGCCCGTTCAGGTCGAGCGACATGGGGAGCCGGCTGGCCTTCTTTGCGCCGCAGAAGGATTATCTCGATCGTGCCGCTTTCAGGGATGGTGCGCTGGTGCTGAAGGCGCAGGGCAAGGGGCCGGCGGAGTCATCGCCATTGGCCTTCATCGCCGGGGATCGTTCCTATGAGGTGAGCGTCGATGTCGAACTGGAGGGCGGCGCTCAGGCGGGGCTGCTGCTCTTCTACAATCCCCAATATTTTGTCGGCCTGGGGTCGGACGTGGGCGCGCTGCACAATTACAAGGTCGGGCGTGAGCAGGGCTATCCGCCGCCCGGACCGGCGGAAGGCGGCCGTTTTTCGCTGCGGGTCATGAATGACGACAATGTCGCGAGCTTCCATATTCGCGGTGCAGGCAAGGCATGGCGCAAGATCATTTCCTATGAAGTGTCGAGCTATCATCATAATCTGGCGGACGGCTTCCTGAGCCTGCGCCCGGCGCTGTTCGTATCGGGAGCCGGGCAGGCGCGCTTTTCCAATCTGGTCTATCGCGGGCGGGGCAGCCAGGGGGCATAGCGACCAGCCGAACGCCAAGATCGGGATCGCAAGAAAGGCGGCAAGAAAATCCCCAAGGGGTCTGGCCGTTTTGCGGGTTAATGGTTACATGGGCCGCCACGAATCCCCAGCGGTCCGGTTCCCCTCCGCCCGACCCGCGCAGCAGAAAGTGGCTTTCACATGGACATCCGCCTTGGCCTCACCTTTGACGACGTGCTGTTGCAGCCCGCCGAATCCGATGTGCTGCCCAGCCAGGCGGACACGTCCACCCATGTGACCAAGGCGATCAAGCTGAACATCCCGATCCTGTCGTCGGCGATGGACACGGTGACCGAGGCCGACATGGCGATCGTCATGGCGCAGCTGGGCGGTATCGGCGTGCTGCACCGTAACCTGACGGTCGAGGAACAGGCCGATGCGGTCCGCGCGGTCAAGCGCTTCGAAAGCGGCATGGTCGTCAATCCCATCACCATCCTGCCGACCGCGACGCTGGCCGACGCGCAGATGCTGATGCAGCGCCACAGGATCAGCGGCATTCCGGTCGTCGAAGCGAACGGCAAGCTGGTCGGCATCCTGACCCATCGCGATACCCGCTTTGCCGAGAACCCCGGCCAGCCGGTCAGCGAACTGATGACCAAGGACAATCTGGCGACGGTCAAGGCCGGCGTCGGCCAGGATGAGGCGATGCGCCTGCTGCATGCCCGCCGGATCGAGAAGCTGCTGGTGGTGGACGATAATTATCACTGCGTGGGCCTGATCACCGTCAAGGATATCGAGAAGGCCGTGACCTATCCGCAGGCGACCAAGGATGCGTCGGGCCGGCTGCGCGTCGCCGCGGCATCGACCGTGGGCGACAAGGGGCTGGAGCGCAGCAAGGCGCTGATCGACGCGGAATGCGACCTGATCGTCATCGACACCGCCCATGGCCACAGCAAGCAGGTCGCGGTCGCGGTGGAAGCGGTCAAGAAGCTGTCCAACCATGTCCAGGTCGTGGCCGGCAATGTCGCCACCGCCGAAGCGACCAAGGCGCTGATCGACGCCGGCGCGGACTGCGTGAAGGTCGGCATCGGCCCCGGCTCCATCTGCACCACCCGCGTCGTCGCCGGCGTGGGCGTGCCGCAGCTGACCGCCGTCATGGATTCGGCCAATGAAGCGCACAAGCATGGCGTGCCTGTGATCGCCGACGGCGGCCTGCGCACGTCGGGTGACGTCGCCAAGGCCCTGGCGGCGGGCGCCGGCTGCGTCATGGTCGGGTCGCTGCTGGCAGGCACGGCCGAAGCGCCGGGCGAAACCTTCCTGTATCAGGGCCGCGCCTATAAGAGCTATCGCGGCATGGGCAGCGTCGGCGCGATGGCGCGCGGCAGCGCCGACCGCTATTTCCAGGCCGACATCAAGGACCAGATGAAGCTGGTGCCCGAGGGCATCGAAGGCCAGGTGCCGTTCAAGGGGCCGGCCAAGGATGTCATCCACCAACTGGTCGGCGGTGTGAAGGCAGCGATGGGCTATACCGGCAGCCGCACGATCAAGGATCTGCAGGAGCGCGCCCGCTTCGTCCAGATCACCAATGCCGGCCTGTCGGAAAGCCATGTCCACGACGTGACCATCACGCGTGAGGCCCCCAACTATCCGACGCGCTAACCCATTTCATTCCCCTCCCTTTGAAGGGATGGGTCGATCAGAGGCACGTGACTCTGATCGAGGGTGGGTAGCGAGCGGAGCGAGCCTCCTGCGGAGGCACCCACCCTTAACCGGAGACACGTGTCTCCGGTTAACCCTCCCTGGCAGGGAGGGGGGAAGGTATAAATGACTCCATCCGCCCGTATCCAAGCCGCGATCGACCTGCTGGACGCGATCATTGCCGCCGCCCGTGATGGCGGGCCGGCGGCGGACACGCTGATCGCGCGTTATTTCAAGGAACGGCGCTATGCCGGGGCGCGCGATCGCCGTGCGGTGCGCGACCATGTCTATGACGCGATCCGTCGCGTCGCCGATCGGCCCGAAACCGGCCGTGCGGCGATGATCGGCCTGGTCGAGGCGCAGCCGGAGCTGGCCGCGCTGTTCGACGGATCGGCCCATGCGCCGCTGCCGATCGAGCCGGGCGAAGCAGGCGCGGCGGCTGGCGCGGTGCCGGGCTGGTTGCAGCCCTTGCTGGCCGCGCCGGTGGAGCAGGATGCGTTGCTGGGCCGCGCGCCGGTGGACCTGCGCGTCAATCGACTGAAGGCGACGCCCGCGCAAGTGGCGCCCGAATTGCCGGACGCGACGCCGATCGCCGGCATCCCGGACGCGCTGCGCCTGCCCGAAGGCTATCCGGTCGAGCAGAGCGAGGCGTGGAAGCGCGGCGCGGTCGAGGTGCAGGATGCCGGCAGCCAGCTCATTTCCGCGGCATGCGGGGCGCAGGCCGGCCAGACGGTGATCGATCTGTGCGCAGGGGCGGGCGGCAAGACGCTGGCGCTGGCTGCGGCGATGGGCGGCAAGGGCCGGCTGATCGCCGCCGACACGATCCGCAACCGGATCGACCGGCTGGCGCCGCGTGCCGAACGGGCGGGCGTGACCTGTATCGAGAGGCTGCTGCTGGACCAGGGGCATGAGGCGCGCGCGCTGGCGCCGCTGGCGGGGCAGGCGGACATTGTGCTGGTCGACGCGCCCTGTTCAGGTACGGGCACTTGGCGCCGCAATCCCGAGGCGCGCTGGCGCCTGACCCAGGCGCGGCTCGACCGGCTGGTGTCGGAACAGGCCCGGATCCTGGATTTCGCCGCGCCCTTGCTGGCGCCCGGCGGTCTGCTGGTCTATGCTACCTGCGCATTGACCGACAGAGAGGGGCGGGATCAGGTGGATGCGTTTCTGGCGCGTCAGGCCGGCTGGAGTGCCGAGCCGATCGAAGCGGATATGGGCCGCGCCCATGGCCATGGGCTGCTGCTGACGCCCGGCCATGACGGCACCGATGGCTTCTACTTCGCCCGGCTGCGGAGGACCGCCTGAAACAGGCCATGGACAAGCGCGCGCAAAATAGCGACACTTGCCCTTCGGTCTGCGGGCCTGAGTCAATGCCTGAAACATGGCTGGAGATTTTGATGCGTTTCACCCCGGCCTCGATTGCCCTTGCCGTCCTTCTGACCACCGTTTCCAGCGTGGGCCTGAGCCAGCGCCCCGATACCCAGATCGAACCGCGATCGATCGAATGGCAGAAGGCGGGCGAGGCGGCGCGCAAGGCGGGCAATCTGACCGGCGCCACCGATGCGCTGGAAAGCGCGCTGGCGGTCGATCCGCGCAACCGCGCAGCCTATATCGAACTGGCCGAAGTGGCGCGTGCACAGGGGCTGCAGGGCAAGGCTATCCGCCTTTACAAGGAAGCGTTGCTGCTCGACCCGACCGACGTGACTGCGATCGCCGGGCAGGGCGAGGCGATGGTCGCAAAGGGCGCGATCGCCAAGGCCAAGGAAAATCTCGCCCAGGCGCAGAGCCTGTGCAAGGGCAGCTGCCCCGAGGTCGCGCAGCTCAACGCCGCGATCCAGAAGGGACCGCCGGCAGTGGCGATGACCAGCAAGGAAGCGGTGCCCGGCACCAAGGCCAACAGCACCGATAATCCGTAATCTATCCGGCTTCCGCCGGTTCGATCGATTTTTCGTAGAAGCGCGTGTCGACCGCCATCCTGGGGAAGGCGGGCGGCAGGTGCTGGGCTTCGACCAGCGCGAAGCCATTCTTCTCGTAGAAGCGGTGCGCCGCCAGGAAACGGGCAGTGGTGCCGAGATAGATTTGGGCGAGGCCGCGGTCGGCCGCCGCGTCGAGCAGATGGTCGAGTAGGGCCTGCGCGACGCCGGCGGCGCGGCCGCGATGGCTGGACGCCACGAACATCTTGCGCAGCGCGGCCTGATTTTGGCCGATATCCTTGAGCGCGATCGTGCCGATGATCCGGCTGTCCTCCTCCGCGACCCAGAAGCCGCCGGCGCCGGGCAGGTAGAAGCCGGCTATGTCGGTGAGGTCCGGCTGGTCCGCTGCGGTGATGGCGATGCCATATTCGTCGCGCTGGATGCCAAGGATCAGGTCGAGAATGCCCGGCTGGTCGGCGGGGGCGGAAGGGCGGATCAGGGGCAAGGGGCTGGGCTTCCTGGCAGCGGTTCGGAATGATCGACGCGGACGGAAACGAACGACCGCGCCGAAAGCCGCCGGTCAGTTGCTGGCGTTGGCGGCCGGTGCAGGCGTGGCCGTGGCGCTGGCCCCCTCCGGCGTCTGGCCCTCCGGCGTCTGGGCCTTGGGCGCGAAGATGCGCAGGCTGTCGAGCAGGGCCTGCGCGATCGGCTGATATTGCTCGCTCAGCATCTCGGGATAAACGAAGGTGGCGGTGACGATCGCGCCGTCAGGCTGTTTCAGCAGGCGCAGCGCGACATTATTGCCTTCGCCGTCATTGGCGGTGCCGCGATATTCATTCTCGCCGATGAAATCGCCATCCACGCCCTCGGCGCCGTCGGACAGCGCCTCGACGATCTGCTGCAGCGTCTGGTCATTGTCATTCTTCTGCCAGAAGACGCGGACGTCGGCCCCCGCGCCGGGATCCTGATAGACGACGCCATCGGCATTGCTGGCTTCGCCATCCTTCATCCAGCCTTCGGGCATGGTGACGGAATAGCCATGGTCGATATTCACATAGTTGCGGCTGTCGCCGGCATCATCCTTCTGCGCGTTGGCCAGTGCATTGGCAGCGGCCGCATTGGCGGCGGCGGCCAGTTCCTCCTGGCTCGGCATGTCCGCGACCGGTTCGGCGCGGCCACAGGCGACCAGCAGCAGGAGGGGGGAGCAGGCGGCGAGGAGGGGCGCTTTCATACCCCGTTCAAAAGCATAGGCGCGGGGATAATTCAACGCCGTAGCGGAACCCCCGCGACAATATGCCCCGGCCGCAGGGCGCCCGGTCCCGCGATCAGGCCGCGTTGTCGATGCCGAGTTCTGCGAGCTTGCGATAGAGGGTCGAACGGCCGATCCCCAGCCGGCGGGCGACTTCGGTCATGCGGCCGCGATAATGGCCGATGGCCAGGCGGATGACGTCGGCCTCGATCTCGGCGAGCTGACGGACATGGCCGTCGCCTTCGAACAGGGTGATGCCGGCGGCTTCGCGCGGCGGCGTGGCGGCGGCGCGCTGGCGCGGACCGCTGGCGCCGCGCGACAGGATATGGGCGGCGACCTGCGGGAAGTCATGCGGGGTCAGCGCATCACCCTCGCACAGCACGGCGGCGCGGAACAGGGCGTTCTGGAGCTGGCGGACATTGCCCGGCCAGTCATGCTGCATCAGCAGCGCCAGCGCATCGTCGGTGAGGCCGAGGCCCCGCAGGCCCGGCTGGGTCGCAATGCGGGCGAGGAGATGGCGGCACAGGGCGGGAATGTCGCCCATACGTTCCCGCAATGGGGGCACGGTCAACTGGACGACGTTCAGGCGATAATAGAGATCCTCGCGGAACCGGCCCGCCTCGATCTCGTCGCTGAGCTTCTTGTTGGTGGCGGCGATGACGCGGACATCGACATGGACGGGGCGGCGCGCGCCGATCGGCTGCACCTCGCCATCCTGAAGCACGCGCAGCAGCTTGACCTGCGCGTCGAGCGGCATTTCGCTGACTTCGTCGAGGAAGATGGTGCCCATGTCGGCCGACAGGAATTTGCCGACATGGCGGTCGAAGGCGCCGGTGAAGGCGCCGCGTTCATGACCGAACAGTTCTGATTCGACGAGGTTGGCAGGGATCGCGCCGCAATTGACGGTCACCATCGCCTGCTTGTGGCGTGGCGACGCGGCGTGGATGGCGCGGGCGACGACATCCTTGCCGACGCCGCTTTCGCCCTCGATCAGCACCGGCACGCGGGCGCGCGCGGCCTTGGCCGCGATGGCGAGGGCAGTGCGGAACTGGGGCGCGGCGCCGACGACATCCTCGAACGCCAGCGGGGCGCTGATCTTTTCGGTGAGCGGGCGCAGTTCGCCGCGCACATTGCCCTCCAGCGTCGCGTTGAGCGCGGCGAGCAGCCGTTCGGGCGCGATCGGCTTGGAGAGGTAATCGGTGGCGCCGGCGCGCATCGCCTGGACCGCGACGGCGACGCTGTTATGCGCCGTCAGCACCAGGATCGGCAGGGCGGGGCGCTGCGCATGGATGTCGCCGATCAGGTCGGCCGGATCGAAATCCGGGCTCCATTGATCGATCAGGACCGCGTCGAGCTGCATGCCGTCCTGCGTGCCCAGCGTCGCCAGGGCGGTTTCGGCATCGCTGGCGAAGATGGTCCGCCATCCCGCGCGCGCGGCCAGCGCGGCCACCAGCCGGCGCTGCGCGGGCTCGTCGTCGATCAACATCAGCAAGGGAACGCCTTCGCGAACCATCTGGACCCCTCTTGTGCAAACAGGAGGTCATCCTAGGCGCCGGGGGTAAAAGCGCCCTTAACCTGTAAAGAATTTCTTGTGCCCCTACGGCTTGAGGGGGGTGGGGGGACAGGATAAGAGGTTGCACAACGATGTAATAACTAGGGGAACGGATATGGCTTCTGACGGGAACATCCAGAGCGCAACCCAGACCTATGAAGGGTTTGTCGGCTTCGTGAAGTGGGGCACCATTGCCTGCCTCATCGTCGCCGCGATTGTCGTGCTGCTGATCTCCAGCTGAGCCATGTCGACGCTATAGGAGGGGGATGCTGATATAATGAAAATTGCGATATTGAAGGAACAGGCTGCGGGCGAACGGCGCGTGGCCGGTACGCCCGAGACCGTGAAGAAATTCATCGCGCTGGGCGCAAGCGTGGCTGTCGAGGCCGGCGCTGGCGCGACGGCGTCGATTGCTGACGACGCTTATGCCGCCGCCGGTGCCAGCGTTGGCGATCGTACCGCGACGCTGGCGGGCGCCGATATCCTGCTGGGCGTGCAAGGCCCCGATCCGGCCAGCCTTGGCGGCGCTGCGGCGGGAGCCTGGATCGTCGCGGGCCTCAACCCGTTCGGCGAGCGGGCACGGGTCGATGCCTATGCTGCGGCCGGCTATGAGGCGCTGGCGATGGAGTTCATGCCGCGCATCACTCGCGCGCAGTCGATGGACATCTTGTCGTCCCAGTCGAACCTGTCGGGATACAAGGCGGTGCTGGACGCGGCGGCTGAATATGACCGTGCCTTCCCGATGATGATGACGGCGGCGGGCACCGTGTCGGCGGCCAAATGCTTCGTCATGGGCGTGGGCGTGGCCGGTCTTCAGGCGATCGCCACCGCGCGGCGGCTGGGTGCGCAGGTGAGTGCGACCGACGTGCGCGCCGCGACCAAGGAGCAGATCGAATCGCTCGGCGCCAAGGCGATCTTCGTGGAGAAGGTGGCCGGCATCGAGGGCGAAGGCACCGGTGGCTATGCCACGGAAATGTCCGACGAATATAAGGCGGCCCAGGCCGAGCTGGTCTCGTCGCACATTGCCAAGCAGGACATCGTCATCACCACCGCGCTGATCCCCGGCCGGCCTGCGCCGCGCCTGATCAGTGATGCGCAGATCGCGTCGATGAAGCCGGGCAGCGTGATCGTCGACCTGGCCGTCGAGCAGGGCGGCAATGTCGAGGGCGCGGTCGCGGGCGAAGTGGTCGTGCGCCACGGCGTCAAGATCGTGGGCCATCGCAACGTGCCCAGCCGCCTGGCCGCCGACACCTCCGCCCTGTTCTCGCGCAATCTCTATAATTTCCTGTCCGCCTTCTGGGACAAGGACAAGAATGCGCCGGTGCTGGACGAGGAAATCGGTAACGCCATCCGCCTGACCCAGGGGGGCAAGGTCGTCAACGAACGACTGCTGGCAAGCTGATGCGGGCCATGGTCCCCATCCTCCCCTGCGAGGGGAGGGGGACCAGCCGCAGGCTGGTGGAGGGGTATCGCCCTGTCATGAACGGGACACCCCTCCGTCTGGCTTCGTCAGCCACCTCCCCTTCCAGGGGAGGATGATGTGCTGCAAGGGCAGGCGAACAGGGCACGGCAGTTGCGCAAGGCGATGTCGAAGCCGGAAGTCCTGCTCTGGCAGATATTGAGGCAAAGGCCGCAAGGTCTGAAATTTCGCCGTCAGCACCCGTCCGGTCCCTATGTGGCAGACTTTTACTGCCATGAGGCGCGGCTGGTGATCGAGCTGGACGGCGAAGCGCATGCAAGAGGGGATGCGCCGATGAGGGATGAGCAACGCGACTGCTGGTTTGCGGAACGAGGACTGTCCGTTCTGCGTCTGCCGGCCGCCGCAATCATGAATGATAGGGACAATGCCGTAGCCGCGATCCTGGCCAGGGCAGTCGAAACAAGTGGGGAGGACTAGAATGGACTTCATTGCCATCCTGTCGATTTTCGTGCTGGCGTGCTTCGTCGGCTATTATGTGGTCTGGTCGGTGACGCCGGCGCTGCACACGCCGCTGATGGCGGTTACCAATGCCATTTCGTCGGTCATCATCGTTGGCGCGCTGGTCGCGTCGGCGGAGGCCGGTAGCCTGGCGGCCAAGCTGCTGGGGCTGGTCGCGGTGGTCTTTGCGTCGGTCAACATCTTCGGCGGCTTTGCCGTGACCGAACGCATGCTGGCCATGTACAAGAAGAAGGAGCGCAAGTGATGCACGAGCTTGCGCCCGTCTCGCCCTTCGTTGCGCTGGCCTATCTGGTTTCCGGCGTCCTCTTCATCCTGGCGCTGCGCGGCCTGTCGAGCCCGTCGACCAGCCGTCGCGGCAACCGCATGGGCATGGTCGGCATGGCGATCGCCGTGGTCACGACCCTTTATACCCATGACGTGCTGAGCCTGCCTGAGATACTGGGCGCCATCGCCATCGGTGGCGGCATCGGCTTCATCATCGCCCGTCGCATCGAGATGACGGCGATGCCGCAGCTGGTTGCGGCCTTCCACTCGCTGGTCGGCCTGGCCGCCGTGCTGGTCGGCGCGGCCGCCTATCTCAATCCCGGCGCGTTCGGCATTCTCGATCCGCTGACGAACGAGATCCACAATGCCAGCCGCATCGAGATGGGGCTGGGCGTCGCGATCGGCGCGATCACCTTCTCGGGGTCGGTCATCGCCTTCCTGAAATTGAACGGCAACATGTCGGGCAAGCCGATCATGCTGCCGGGCCGCCATGTCATCAATCTGGCGACGCTGGCGGCAATCCTGGGCCTGATCGCCTATTTCGTGACCGACCAGTCGCCCTGGATCTTCTGGACCGTGACGGCGCTGAGCTTCGTCATCGGCTTCCTGCTGATCATTCCGATCGGCGGCGCGGACATGCCGGTCGTGGTGTCGATGCTGAACAGCTATTCGGGCTGGGCCGCCGCCGCCATGGGCTTCACCCTGGGCAATACGGCGATGATCATCACCGGCGCGCTGGTGGGCAGTTCCGGCGCGATCCTGTCCTATATCATGTGCAAGGCGATGAACCGCAGCTTCATCAGCGTGATCGCCGGCGGCTTCGGCGCGGAAGCCGGCCCGTCGGGCGGCGGCGCGGCGGCGGTCGACCGTCCCTACAAGCGCGGCAGCGCCGAGGATGCGGCCTTCCTGATGAGCCAGGCGGACAATGTCATCATTGTGCCGGGTTACGGCATGGCGGTCAGCCAGGCGCAGCATGCGCTGCGCGAAATGGCCGACCTGCTGAAGAAGGAAGGCGTGAACGTCAAATATGCGATCCATCCGGTCGCAGGGCGCATGCCCGGCCACATGAACGTGCTGCTGGCCGAGGCGAATGTCCCCTATGACGAGGTGTTCGAGCTGGAGGACATCAACAGCGAGTTCGGCCAGGCCGACGTCGCCTTCGTCATCGGCGCTAATGACGTGACCAATCCGGCGGCCAAGACCGACAAGACGTCGCCCATCTATGGCATGCCGATCCTGGACGTCGCCAACGCCAAGTCGGTGCTGTTCGTGAAGCGCTCCATGGGCGGGGCCGGCTATGCCGGCGTCGACAATGAGGTCTTCTACATGGACAACACGATGATGCTGCTGGCCGACGCCAAGAAGATGGTCGAGGAGATCGTCAAGGCGCTGGCCCACTAAAGTGACCCGATCCATCCGCGCCGGATCGCCCCGCCGACGGGGCGGGTGGATCGTCCTGACTTGTCGAAGCCGGCATCTTTCGTAAAAGAAGGGCTGGGGCACCGACATGCCCGGCCCGCACGGGGCCGGACAGGCGCCCCCATATTGGGAGCGACATGCGTAAACTCGGTCTGATTGGTGGTCTCAGCTGGACGTCCACCGCCCGCTATTATGAGATCATCAACCAGGCGATCCACCGGGCCAAGGGTGGCCAGCACAGTGCGCGGCTGCTGATCGAAAGCCTCGATTTCGCGCAGGTTTCCGGTTGCATCACGCAGGAAGACTGGGATTGCGCATCGGGCCATCTGATCGGCGCGGCCCAGCGGTTGGAACAGGGCGGGGCGGAAGCGCTGCTGATCTGCGCCAATAGCATGCACCGCATCTATGACCGGATCCAGGCGAGCATCACCATTCCCATCATCCACATCGCCGATGTCGTCGGCACGCGGATGAAGGCCGACCGGATCGATCGCGCCGCCCTGATCGGTACGCGCAATGTGATGACCGAGAAATATTATCGCCAGCGGCTGGTGTCGCACGGCGTGTCGCTGCTGCCGGCCGATGTCGCGCTGGCCGAGCGGATCGACCGGATCGTCTATGACGAACTGACCGTTGGCAAGATCAACCGCGATTCCGAGCGTTTCATGAAGTCGGAACTGACCGACATTGCCAAGGAAGATGTGCAGGCGGTCGTGCTGGCCTGCACCGAACTGGAGATGATCGTCGACGTGAAGGCCAATGTGCTGCCGATCTACGACTGCACCGAAATCCACGCCATGGCGGGCGTCGACTTCATCCTGAGCGAATAGGTATGGCGGTAGGCCGGGCGCGGTGTCAGACCGCGCTCAGCCCCGCATCGGCCAGGCCGCGCCACAGATGGAGCGCCTGGACGCTTTCCTTGACGTCATGAACGCGCACCATCTGCGCGCCCAGTTGCGCGGCGCGGAAGGCGAGGGCGACCGAGCCGCCGAGCCGGTCTGGCGCCGGTGCCTCGTTCGACAGGGCCCCGATCAGGCGCTTGCGGCTGCCGGCGAAGAGCAGCGGCACGCCCAGCCCCTGGAAGGTGGCGAGGCCGTTCACCAGCGCCAGATTGTCCGCCAGGCTCTTGCCGAAGCCCAGGCCCGGATCGACCATGATCTTCTCGCGCGCGATGCCAGCGTCGAGGCAGGCGGCGATGCGGGCATCGAGATAGTCGAACACGTCGGTGACGACATCGGCATAGCCGTTGGGATTGTCGTGCGGATCATCGCCGGTCGAAGGCGCATGCATCAGGATCACCGGACAGCCGGCGCGGGCCGCGACCTCCAGGCTGCGCGGATCATGTTCCAGCGCGCTGACATCGTTGATGACATGGGCGCCGGCGGCCAGTGCCGCCTCCATCACCGCGGCCTTGCGCGTGTCGACCGACATGGCGACGCCGGCTGCAGCAAGCTTCTCGATCACCGGCACGATGCGGGCGATCTCATCGCCCTCCCATAGCTTGGGCGCCTTGGGCCGGGTGGATTCGCCGCCGACATCGATCAGCGCGGCGCCGGCCGCTGCCATGGCAAAGCCGGCATCGGCCGCGGCCTGCGGGTCGGTCATATGCTTGCCGCCGTCGGAGAAGCTGTCGGGCGTGATGTTGAGGATCGCCATCGTCTGCGGCGCGTCGAAGCGGATGACGCGATCGCCAAGGCTGAGCGGCGCGCGCTGGGCGGAGATGTTCGCGGCCAGTTGGCGGGCGCGCTCGGCCAGTGGATCGGGCAGGGTGGCGGTGATCGCCTCGAACGCGGCGACCGGGATGGTTTCGCGGGCGATGCGGCGGCCGGCATGGCGCGCCGTCAGCTCATAGGCCTGGAACCAGATCAGGCCATTGCCCATCCGCGCCGCCGATCCGTCCGCCAGACCGATCGGGCTCGGCACGAACCAGGTCGGCTTGAGGTAGAGCCGGGCGTCAGCGGGGATGGAGGAGAGGGTCATAAAGCTCCGTTCGCCCCGGACGGGTTGGGGCCATGTCTTGGAAGAACTATGGCTGCCTCAACCCGAACGGGGGACGGAAATCAAGGCTCGTTGGCGAGCAGATAGGTCTGGCGCAGCGTGTCGATCGGGTGGAGCTTGCCCGCCTTCTCGATATGCCAGAAGGTCCAGCCGTTGCAGCTCGGCGCGCCCTGAAGCGTGGCGCCCAGCTTGTGGATCGAACCGGTGTCGCTGCCCACGGCGAGCGAGCCGTCGGCGCGCACGGTGGCGCTCCAGCGGCGCTTGCTGTCCATCACCACCGAGCCGGGCTGGAGATAGCCGGTTTCGACCAGCGTGCCGAAGGCGACCTTGGGCTGCTGGCGTGCGGTCTGCATGATGGCGAGCGCGGATTCATCGAGCGGCAGCGCCTCGGCAATGCGTTCCTCGGCCACCTCGATATAGTCGGGCTCGCGCTCGATGCCGATCCACTGGCGACCCAGGCGCTTGGCGACGGCGCCAGTGGTGCCGGTGCCGAAGAAGGGATCGAGCACGATGTCGCCCGGCTTGGTGCAGGACAGCATCACCCGATAGAGCAGCGATTCCGGCTTCTGCGTCGGATGCGCCTTGGTGCCGTTGCGCTTCAGCCGCTCCTGGCCGCCGCAGATCGGCAGCACCCAGTCGGAGCGCATCTGCAACTCGTCATTGAGCGTCTTCATCGCCTTGTAGTTGAACGTGTATTTCGCGTCCTCGCCCTGGCTGGCCCAGATCAGCGTTTCATGCGCGTTGGTGAAGCGGGTGCCCTTGAAATTGGGCATCGGGTTCGCCTTGCGCCAGATGATGTCGTTGAGGATCCAGAAGCCCTCATCCTGCAAGGCAGCGCCGACGCGGAAGATGTTGTGATAGCTGCCGATCACCCAGATCGTGCCATTGGGCTTGAGGATGCGGCGCGCCTGCGCCAGCCACGCCTTGGTGAAGCGGTCATAGCTGCTGAGCGTGTCGAACTTGTCCCAGTCATTGTCGACCGCATCGACGCGGCCGCCCTCGGGGCGGAACAGGTCGCCGCCCAGCTGAAGATTATAAGGCGGATCGGCAAAGATCATGTCGATGCAGCCGTCGGGCAGCTTGGCCATTTCCGCGATACAGTCACCGCGCAGCAGGCGGTTTGCCTCGATCGCCGGTGCCGGCGCGAGCGCAACCGCCTTCTTCCGCCGCGGTGCGACGCGTTCCATGACACCCATGTGTGCAACCCCCATATGTTTCGTCCGTCAGCACTGAGTCCTCAGGAGTCTGCCGTCAAGGTCAGGGATTTAGCGCTCATCCCTGTCAGGATTGCGAGGATGGTGGAGAACGAAGCGGGTAGCCACAACATATTGAGTCATGCGAGTCGCGTGAGACTCATCATCGGGTGGTGTGACTCAAAAGACTCAGCGAGGAGGCGGTTCGCACTTTTTTTAGTTAATGGCGCGGCCGAGTCGAAAATCATCCTTCGCTTGACCAGCTAATAACCAGATGGTTATGAAAATTGCATGACGGAAGTGAAATTCAGAGGCGATCTTGGAGCGAACAGCGATTCACTCTTCAAGGCGCTGTCCGACGGCACGCGACGTGCCCTGCTGGAATATCTGGTGCGCGAAGGGGAGCAGAATGTCGTCGCGCTGACCGCAGTGGCCGGCGTGTCGCAACCGATGGTGTCGCGCCATATGGGCAAGCTCAAGCGCGCCGGACTGGTGACGGCCCGGCGGACGGGACGCGAAACCTGGTTTGCGGCGCGGACCAAGGGACTGGGGCCGGTGGTGCAGTGGATGGCGATCTATGGCGCGCTCTGGTCGCAGCGCTTCACGCCGATGGAGCATGCCGGGGACTGAACGGGACTGTATCGACAGAAAAAGGGGCGCCAATGGCGCCCCTTTGGTTTTCCAGGCTGTGCGCGTGATCAGCGCAGCGGCGTCCAGGTCTGGGTCTTGCAGAAGAAGGCGATGCAGCCCTGCACCTTGAGCGTGCCGTCGCCATTGCGACTGACCTTGGACGTATAGCTCTTGCCGCTTTCCGGGTCGTAGATCGTGCCCTTCCAGATGTCGCCCGCATCGCTGAAGCCCGACAGCAGGGCAAGGCCGACCAGCGGCTTGGAACGCAGCGCCGGATCGGGGTTCTTGATGTCGGTCTGGGGGCGGCCTGGCGTCGGCTTCACGATCTTCTCGATCTTGCCGCAGATGCTCTTTCCGCACGGCGCGATCTGGACGATCGCCTTGCCATCGACGGTCGACCAGCGGCCGGTGATGGGCTGGGCCGCATAAGCGGGCAGGGCGGTGGTGAAGGCGGCCAGAGCGGCGATGGCGACGCGAGCGCCGGTCTTGATGGTCATGATGCGATCCTCTCCTTTTGGGTTGAGGGTAAGAATAAGGGAGGAAAATGCGGCGCGCCAGCGCTTCGCTTGCAGTTTACGGAAACGGAAAGAGGGGACGCTACGGCAGCGGCCCCTCCTTGCCCTGAATTTTTTTAGAAAGCCGTGCTGATCGAGCAGGCAGCCGGACCCAGAATGACGACGAACAGGGTCGGCAGGATGAAGAGAATCAGCGGCACGGTCATGATCGCAGGCAGGCGGGCGGCCTTTTCTTCCGCGCGCATCATGCGTTCATGGCGGAACTCGGCCGACAGCACACGGAGCGCGGAGGCAAGCGGCGTGCCATATTTTTCGGTCTGGATCATGGTCGTGACCACGCCCTTGACCGCGTCGAGCTTCACGCGCGTGGCGAGGTTTTCAAACGCCATGCGCCGTTCGGTGAGGAAGCTGAGTTCGATCGCCGTCAACTGGAACTCGTCGCCCAGTTCGGGATAGGCGCGGCCCAGTTCGCGGGCGACGCGGCTGAAGGCAGCGTCGACGGTCAGGCCGGCCTCGGCGCAGATGACCAGCAGGTCAAGCGCGTCGGGCAGGCCCTTGCGGATCGCGGCAGAGCGCTTGGCGATCTTGTTGTCGATGAAGAGGTCGGGCGCCTTGTACGCGAGCAGCAATGCGCCCGCGAAGGCCATGAACCGCTTGGCACCGCCCCATTCTGGATAGATGCCGACGGCATAGAGCAGGATCGCGGCGGTGCCGCCGATCAGGATCGGCATGATCATGCGGCCGAAGATGACGGCGACGGCCCAGTCCTTGGACCGGATGCCGGCCTGGGCCAGGCGGATCTGTGCGTCCTTGAGCTGATCGTCCTGCAGCACCTTGAGGCTGGTCAGGAAGGATCGCATCTGGTCGGTCGTCTGGTTCTTGTTGACCAGCTTGGCGCGGCGCTTGGCGGTCGAGGCGGTGATGCCGGCCTTGAGCTGTTCGCGGCGTTCGTTGAGCGCCTTGACCCGCTTGGCCATCGGATCGCGCACCGTCATCACGGCATAGAGCGCGTAGAGGGTGGCGAGCGTGGCCAGCGCGGCAAGCAGCGTCCCGAAATCGGTCGCGGTCATGCCGAACAGAGTGCCGGTGGGGGTAGGGGCGTCCATATCTCTATCCGTTCCCCGTCAAATCTCGAAGTTGATCATCTGGGCCATGATGAAGGCGCCGATGCCCATCCAGCAGAAGCCGCCAATGCCGACGACCTGCATGGTCGAGAGCCCGAAAATGCCCGCCGGATCGGGGGTGAAGAAGGGGCTCATATAGCCAAAGTTGATATAGCAGATCATGCCGAACACCAGGAAAGGCAGGGCGCCGATGATATAGGCCGACGCCTTGGATTCCGACGACATGGCGCGGATCTTAAGCTTCATCTGGGCGCGCTGGCGCAGCACGGTGGCGAGATTTTGCAGCGTTTCTGCGAGGTTACCGCCGGTTTCGCGCTGGATCGCCAGGGTGATGACGAAAAACTGGAATTCCGGCGTGCCCAGGCGATCGGCGGTTTCCTGCAGCGCCTGATCCATGCTCTTGCCGATTTTGATCCGTTCGGTGATCAGTTTGAACTCCTCGCCGACCGGACCGGGGATTTCACTCGACACGATGCCCAGCGTCTCGCCGACCGGCAGGCCCGAGCGCAGGCCGCGGGTCAGCAGTTCCAGCGCATCGGGAAATTTCGCGGTGAACTGGTTGATCCGCTTCTTGATCAGCCGGCCGATCCACAGATGCGGCAAGGCAAGACCTGCCGCCAGTCCGACCATCAAAGCCAGCAGGAACGGGAAGCCGCGCATCAGCAGGAAAAGCGTGGCGACGAGGAAGATCACGGCGCATGACGTCATATATTGGCTGAGCGTCCATTTCTTGCCGGTCATGCGAATGCGCTTGGCCAGATTTTCCGGATTGGGAATCAGCGAGACCAGCATCTTCGCTTCGTTGCCGGTCGCCCGGTTGGAGATGGCTTTGCGCATGCGCGCTTCCATCATCGCCTCGGTCGAATCACTGTGACGGCCGCGGATCAGGGCCACACGGCGTTTCTGGGCCTTGTCCGGCGAGGGGCCGGCAAAGGCGACCACGACCAGGCCAAGCATGGTCGCGACCAGCACCAAGATCAGAAGGAAATTGCCGTCCATTGCTCGCCCGTTCCCCGTGCGTAAATGTGCCTGTGCGCGGCCGCCCTGAAGCGGCCTGCGCGTCAGCCTTCCAGTGCCGTCGCCTTGTCCTTGCGGCGCGACGGGATCATGCTCTTGAAGTCGCCGATCTTGCCGAGCAGGGAATCCCCCTTCTTGGCTGCCGACTTGGCGCCCGGATTGTCGGCTTCATCGCCGGCCAGCCCCAGAACTTCGTCCATCATCGCGGCGCAGGCGGCGCCCACCTTGCTGCCCTTGGCGGTTTCCGCCAGCGTCTTGCCGAGCTTGGCAGCCTGGGCCGCGATGCGCAGGTCGAACGGCACAATGACATCGACCTTGCGTTCGATCGACTGTTCGAAATCCTTGCGGCTGATTTCCGGCGCGCCGGGATGGACGCGATTGGCGACCACCAGGATGCGGGCCTGCGGTGCATTCGACTTGAGCCAGGACAGGATGCGGATCGTGTCGCGGGCCGCCGCCAGGCTGAGTTCGGTCACCACCACTGCGACATTGACGTCGGTCATCAGGTGGGTGTGCTGGATCAGCATGTTGCGCGGCAGATCGATGATGCTGCATTCGAACGCCTGACGGAACTCCTCCAGCAACTGGTAGAAGGCGCCGCCATCGGTCATCATCGGCTGGTTGATTGGCGCTTCGGCCGACAGGATCGCCAGCATGTCGCTGGCGCGAACCATGGCGCGCTCGATGAACAGCCCGTCGATGCGGCTGGGATTCTCGATCGCGTCGGTCAGGCCGCGCCCCGGTTCCAGATCCATCGCCAGCGCATTGGTGCCGAAATGGATGTCGAGATCGAGCAGAGCGGTCGGGCGCTTCTTCTTCTCGCTGAGCATCCAGGCAAGCGACGTCGCCATGCTGGATGCGCCGACGCCACCACGGGTGCCGACGACGGCGACCGTCATGTGCGGGCGTTCGGGGCCTGCATCGCGCGGGGCGAGAAAGACGGCCTGGGCCTGGGCCAGCGCGTCGCGCAACTGATCGGCGCCGAAGGGCTTGAGCAGATAATCCTGGATGCCGCTGGCGACCAGATCACGATAGAGGCGTACGTCATTGACCTGACCCGCCGCGATCACGACCGTGCCGGGTTCGCAGACTTCCGCGAGGCTGTTGATGTCGTTCAGCGGATCGCCGCTTTCCGACATGTCGACGAACAGGATTTGCGGGCTGGCGGTGATCGACAGGCTCTGCACCGCGTTGCGCATGCCGCCCTTGTTCACCTTTTCCGGCGCCCAGCCCATTTCGGACGCGACTGCACGCAGCAGGTCGAAGCTGTGATCGTCGCAGACGAAGGCGTGGAAGGGGTCGCGCTGGCCCACGGAACCATGTTTCCAGGGTGCGTTCATCTTACTGGCCTCCGTTCGAGAGTTGCTTGAGTTCGCCAGCGCCGGTCGGTGCCTTGTCGCGATAGGTGGAAATGGCGCGGTTCGAGGTTGCGGTGCGCAATTCGCTGTCGCTGCTCTGACCGCGGACCAGGTCTTCGGGGTCGGCGACCATCGCCGCCAGATTGCTGTTCACGCCGCAGCCGAAATTGGACGACGTGCCCAGGCTCATCGGTGTTTCGGCCTTGTTCGACCAGTCGGGGCAACCCGGCACCGATGCCGTGGTGCGGCGCACGACCAGACGGACGGCGCCTTCGGGGGCGGTCCCGGCGGCTGCCGAACTGTCCTGGCCCAGCAGCATGCCGTGGCGGGCGACGACATTGGCGATGTCCTCGCCAAGGTCGGGGCTGTAATAGCCCGCATCGGTGACCATAGCGACCTGATCGCCATAGCCCAGCTTGATCGAGGCGAACCAGTCGTCGAGGCGCGCGGCTTCGGCGGGGGCAAGGCGCGCGCCGCCGGCCTGCACGTCGAAGGTGTAGCTGGTATAGCTGACCACCGGCTGGTGGACCGAATCCACGCCGCGATTGGGGCTGTCGGTCGAGCAGGCCGCGAGCGGCAGCGCCAGCAGGGCAAGGGCGCCGAGGCGGACGAGGGTCTTGCGGGACGTGGAAGTCATGTCTTTCGTCCTTCCGTCAGAAGCTGAAGCCGGGGGTCGCGCCGCCCGACTTGCCGGAGGAGCGGCTGTCTTCGCGGGCCGCGAGGGCGGGCGCGGCGATCGATGCCTGCGGGCCGGGCGTGGGCGCGACGGGCGAGCCTGGCGCACGGGTCGGCATGTTGGGCAGAGCGCCGCTGACGCCGTCATGGGTTTGTTCGAGGAACAGGCCCTGGCCGACATTGGCATTGCGGAAACCATCGGTGGGCAGACGAATGTCGGACGCGTTGACCGGCTTCACCAGATAGGGGGTGACGACGATCACCAGTTCGGTCTCGTTGCGTTGGAAGCTGCGCGACTTGAACAGGCTGCCCAGGATCGGGACATTGCCCAGGCCCGGCACCTTGTTGACCGTGTTGCCGGTTTCATTGTTGAGCAGGCCGGCGATCATGAAGGCCTGGCCGGAACCCAGTTCCACCGTGGTTTCGGCAGTGCGGCTCTTGAGTGCAGGCACCGAACTGCTGACGCTGAAGTCCAGGCTCGACACGGTCGGGCGGACGCGCAGCGAGATGCGGCCATCGGCCAGCACGGTCGGCGTGAAGGCCAGTTGCACGCCATATTGCTTGAACTGGATGCTGTTGCCCGACGACGGACCATTGTTGACCGTGTAGGGATATTCGCCACCGGCCAGGAAGCTGGCGGTTTCGCCCGACAAGGACGTCAGATTTGGCTGTGCCAGCATGGTGGCCAGGCCGCTGGATTCGGCAAGGTCGAGCGCACCGGCGACATCCATGCCGAACAGCCGGGCAACGCCGCCCAAGCTGTAGCTCCCGTCAGACGGGTAAGTGAAATTCCAGACGTCCTCATTGCGGTCATAAGTGGCGAAGGCGCGCGAACCGCCTCCCATCATCCCGCGTGTGCTTTCGGTGGCTGAATCCGTGGTAGCGAAGTTGGTGCCGATCTTGTGGCCGACATCCTTGCTGACTTCGGCGATCTTGACCTGCAGCATGACCTGAAGCGGGGTCGCCATCAGCAGGCGGCTGACGACGGTCGTTTCCTTGCCGACGAAAGCCTGGGTCAGACGTTCGGCTTCGGCCGCGTCCTCGGGCGCCTTGATCGTGCCGGTCAGCAGCACCATGCCGTTCATCTTGTTGACGGCGATATTGGCACCCGGCATCGCCAGGCGCAGCATGTCGTCGATGGTGGTCAGGTTGTTGCCGACGCGAACCGTGCCGGAAAACAGCACCTTGCCGTTGCCGGCCGTCACGAAGACGGTGGTTTCGCCCGGCTTCTTGGCGATCAGGTAAAGCTGGTTGTTCGAGCGGACATGGACATCGACGACATCGGGATTGGCGATGACGACATCCGACATCTTGGCCGGCAGGTTGACGACCTTGCTGCCGCCGACCGACATCAGGATCGCATTGTCCTGATCCGCTGCGGGGGCGGCGTTGAGGGCCGTGGCGGGCGCCGCGACGGCGGCGATAGCCAGGCCGAGCGCGATCGCCGGGGCGGCGAGCGGACGAGCCGCCTTGTGCCGCGCAAGCATCTGATAAGCGTTCATCTTACTTCCCCCCGACCGGAACTTCGGTCACACTGGTGCCGCGGGCGATGCGGACGGTCGGCCCCTTGAACTCGGCCGTGCCGACCGGTGCGCCACCCGGAGCCGCCATGGCGGGCATGGCCGCTGCATCAGGCTTGGCCGGGACGCTGCTGCGCTGGTAGCGCGACACGTCGGCGCCGGTCGAATAGGTGGAGCCGCGATCGACCGGACGGGCCGCGATCTTGGCAATGATCGACTTTTCCGAACCCGGATTGGTGCCATCGGGCAGGTCGACGTCCGAACCGGCAATGGCAGCGTCAAGGTCCGATGCGGTGTCGGCGATCGAGCGCAGCGACAGCGACAGCGAGCCGATGGTCTGCGACACGGCGAGCTTTTCCGCGATCTTGGGCGTTACTTCGACCGTGACGTTGGAATAGGTCTGGACGACGGGCTTGCCATCGGGGCCCATGGCGTCGGTCCGCTGGTCGGTGGCGAGCACGCGCAGGTTGCGCAGGATCGTTTCCGAAACCTTGAGCGGGGCGCCATCGCCGCCGCCCGAGACCGTCTGGGTCAGCACCAGATCGATGCGGTCGCCAGGGAAGACGAAGCCGGCAACCGCATTCTGGGCCGAGACCGGCACGGTGACGGCGCGCATGCCGGGGCCGAGGGCCGCGGCCAGGAAGCCGCGGTCACCCGGACGGATGACGGCGCCCTGGGTCAGCGGCTGGCCGGCGGTGATCGCGTTGCGCACCACGCTGCCTGCAAGCTTGAGCGGGTCGGCCTGGCCCTTGAGATAATAGGCCGCCTCGATCAGATCCTTGGGCCAGGGCTGGAAGCGGAAGCTTTCCGCGTCCAAAATGGTCCCCACCGGCAGGGCCTTGGTCGCTACCAGAACATGCGGCTGGTCCGCCTCGTTCGGCATTGCAGCCGCGTTCACCTGCGGCGTAGATGAAGAACTCAGCATGCTGCGCGCAAGCAAGGCTGTAGTGACCGCTATGATTAGCGCCCCCACCAGCAGCACGATCTTCTTAGCATCCATGACGAAACTCGCCTTTCTCAAATGGGCGGCCTGCCCCCAGGGGCCCAATCATCACGCAAATTGGTTAAGATATCGTTCGCCAAGTAACCAAAGGGCGGCGATCGATATGGCTACGCCGTAGGGTATTTCGGGTTGGCCCTGCTTCCGGCGGAGGCGGTGGTGGATCACCGTGACGATCGTCACGGCCCCGCCCAGAATCGCCATCAGCGTCAACAGGGTCAGCACCGCCTGCCACGGAAACCACAGCGCCAGTGCGCCAAGCAGCTTCACATCGCCCCCGCCCATCATGCCGAACGCGAACAGCGCGGCGAACAGGACGAAGACCAGCAGGCCGACCAGCAACTGCACCGCCATGCCCGGCCAGAGCGGCAAGCCGCAGGCGATCCACCATAGTGGCGCCAGGGCGGCGACGCCCAGGTTCAGCCGGTTGGAGATGATGCGCGCGCGCAGGTCCGTGATCGCGGCTGCGATCAGCAGGATGCCCAGTGCGGCGATCAGCGCCAGTCTGAAATATTCCCCCAACATGCGGGTCAGGCACTAGACCATATGGCTTACCAAACCGTAACCATGGCCCATGGATTCGCCGATCTTCCCGTCGCCCGCCCTTGACCGTCGCGCCTGGCCGATGGGTGGCCAGCTCGATTATTGGCAGGCCCCCGACGGCTGGCCGATCCGCCGCTATCGGCTGGGCGCTGGCACCCGTGGCCGGATGCTGATCCTCAACGGTCGCGGCGACATGATCGAGAAATATCTGGAGGTGATCCACCACTGGGCGCAGCGCGGCTGGGCGGTGACCAGTTTCGACTGGCGCGGACAGGGCGGGTCGGGCCGGCTGACCGATGATCCACTGTGCGGCCATATCGACGACTTCGCCCGGTGGGTTGGCGATTTGCGCGCGCTTTCAAATGATTGGCGCGCGGAGGGCAGCGGCCCGACGGTCATGCTGGGCCACAGCATGGGCGGGCATATGCTGTTGCGGGCGCTGGCCGAAGGCCTGCCTGCACCCGATGCGGCCGTGGCCGTGGCGCCGATGCTGGGCCTGCATACGGCCCCGCTACCGCGCTGGCTGGCGGTGGCGATCGCCAATTTCATGTGCGGGATCGGCCAGGGGGAAAAGCAGGCCTGGACACAGAAGGAAGAGAGCGAGCGGCAGCGCCAGATGCGGCAGAAGCGGCTGACCCATGACCCCGATCGCTATGCCGATGAAATCTGGTGGCGGGACCATAGTCGGGACATCGCGCTGGGGCCGCCGAGCTGGAACTGGGTGCGGCTGGCGCTCGAGTCGACTCGCGCTTTGGAGGCCGGAAACGGGCCGGAGCGAATCGCGACGCCGACCCTGGTCCTGGCCGCCTGTCGCGACCAACTGGTATCGACGCCGGCCATCCGGCGGATCGCGGCGCGCTTGCCCGATGCCCGCCTGCATGTCTATGGGCGCGAGGCCGCGCATGAAATTTTGCGCGAGCTCGACCCGGTGCGGCTCGATGCGCTGGGGCGGATCGACCGTTTCCTGGATGAGGTTGCCCGTTGAACAGACCCGATATCGTGATTGTCGGTGGCGGGATTGCAGGCGCCAGCCTGGGCGCGACGCTGGCGGAAACGGCGCGGGTGCTGATCCTGGAGATGGAGGATCGCGCCGGCTATCATGCGACGGGGCGATCGGTCGCCTTCTGGGAAGAAACCTATGGCGGGCCGGTGGTCCAGCCGCTGACCACGGCCTCGGGCAGGCTGCTGGAGTCGCCCGATCCCGATTTCTTCGATGGCTCCTTCCTGTCGCCGCGCCGCACGCTGCATATCGGCCGGGCCGGGGATGAGGGGCTGCGCGACGCGCTGCTGGCCGATTTTGCCGGGGCGGTCGAATTGCAGCCGGTGGTGCCGGCGAGCCTGGTGCCGGGGTTGCGGCCCGACTGGGTGCTGGGTGTGCTGGAACCGAGTTGCCGCGACATCGATGTCGGGGCGCTGCATCAGGCCTATCTGCGCCGGTTCCGCAGGCTGGGCGGCGAAATGCGGCTGGGGGCAAGGCTAGAGCACGCCGAACGACAGGGCGATGGCTGGCGGATCGAGACCCGTGACGGGCCGATCGAATGCGGCCTGCTGGTCAATGCTGCCGGGGCTTGGGCGGATGATGTCGCCGTGGCCTGCGGTGTCGCGCCGGTCGGCATCACGCCCTATCGCCGGACGGTGGTGCAGTTGCGGTTGGAGGATATGCCAGCCGACGAGATGCCGCTGGTGATGGACATGCAGGGCGGCTTCTATTTCAAGCCCGAGGGGCGGGGGCGGATCTGGCTGACGCCGCATGACGAGGTCGCTTCGCCCCCCTGCGACGCCGCGCCCGAGGAGCTGGCGATCGCGCAGGCCATCGACCGGTTCCAGGCGGCGGTCGACTGGCGGATCGCGGCGGTCGAGCGCAAATGGGCGGGGCTGCGCAGCTTCGCGCCGGACCGCGTGCCGGTCTATGGCTTCGAGCCGGCGGTCGAGGGCTTCTTCTGGTTCGCCGGGCAGGGCGGTTTCGGCATCCAGACCGCGCCGGCGGCGGCGCTGCTGGGGGCCAGCCTGTTGACCGGCGCGGTCCTGCCGCAGGCGATTGCCAGCCTCGATATCGCTGCTTATGCTCCCCAACGGTTTCGATAGCGCAACCAGCAGGAGAGCATGATGGCGCACAAGTTCGTGATCGAGAAGAACAAGGCCGGCGAGTTCGTGGCCAAGTTCAAATATAATGCCGAGATCATCTTCTGGACCGAGGGCTACAGCTCCAAGGCGAGCGCGAAGAATGCGATCGAGTCGATCCTGAAGAACGGCCCCGGCGCGCCGATCGAAGAAGCCGAATAAGCTGCGCGGCGCGGGGAGGGTGACCTCCCCGTCCGTCCCTATTTGCGGAAGCTTTCCGCCGCGGCGCAGGCGAGGGCATCGGCCCGCTCATTTTCCGGGTGGCCGGCATGGCCCTTGACCCATTGCCATGTCAGCTTGTGCCGGGCGGCGGCCTTCACCAGTTCCTGCCAGATCTCGACATTCTTGACCGGCTTGTTGTCGGCCGTCTTCCAGCCGCGCTTCTGCCAGCCGAAGATCCATTTGGTGATGCCGTCCATGACATATTTGCTGTCGGTGTAGAGCGTCACCTGGCACGGCTTCTTGAGCGTATTGAGCGCCTCGACCGCGGCCATCATCTCCATGCGGTTATTGGTGGTCATCGCCTCGCCGCCGGAGATTTCCTTCTCCTGGTCGCCAAAGCGCAGCACCGCGCCCCAGCCGCCCGGACCTGGATTGCCCTTGCACGCGCCGTCGGTGAAGATCTGGACTTGGGGCAGGTCGCTCATGCGCCGAGCAGCTCCGCCGGGTCGGCCTTGGCGTAGAAATCCATGCGACGCAGATAGGCGAGCGGATCCTTGCGCGTCACCAGCGCATCGGTGGGCGTGTTGATCCAGTCATAGGCGCGGGTCAGCAGGAAACGCAGCGCGGCACCGCGGCACAGGATCGGGAAGGCGGCTCGTTCCGCGTCGGTCAGGCCATGGGCGGCGGCATAGCCTGCGCCGATCGCGGCCGCGCGGTCGCCATACCAGGTGGCGCCGTCATTGCTGAAGCACCAGGCGCTGTGGGTGACGGCCAGGTCATAGGCGCGGATGTCGGTGCAGCTGAAATAGAAGTCGATGAGGCCGGTGACTTCATCGCCCAGCATCAGGACATTGTCCGGGAACAGGTCGGCATGGATCACCGAACGCGGCAGGTCGGCCGGCCAATGGGCGTCGAGAAAGGCCAGTTCCTCCGCCACGCGGGCGCCAAGGCCCGGCGCGATCTGGTCGAAATCATCGCCGCACTTGGCGGCCAGCGCGTGCCAGCCATCCTTGTCGAGTGCATTGCGCCGTTCGCCGACAAAGCCCTGCGCCGCCTTGTGCAGTTCGCCTAGCGCCACGCCGCAGGCGCGTGCCTGGGCCGGGGTCGGCTCGGTCACGGAAATGCCGGTCAGAAACTCGATCAGGCAGGCCGGGCGCCCGCCCAGCTGTTGCAGTCGCTTGCCATCGGTGTCGGCGATGAAGCGCGGCACCAGGCAGCCGCGCGCACCGAGATGGTCGAGCAGGTCCATGAAGAAGGGCAGGTCCGCTTCATCTACCCGCTTTTCATAGAGGGTCAGGATATAGCGGTGGCCGTTTCCGTCATGGCCGGTGGTTTCGAGCAGATAATTGCTGTTTTCCACCCCTTCGGCGATGCCCTTGGCGGACACCAGCCGGCCGGCATCATAGCGGGTGAGGAAGGCGTCAATCTCTTCGGCGGGAACATGCGTATAAACGGCCATGGGGGTTATGCGACCTCCAGTCCGCGCGGCAGCTTGAAGGAGATATTCTCCTGCGCGGTTTCGACCTGTTCCTCGGTCACGGCAAAGCGCTCGGCAATCCGGTCGACGACTTCGCGCACCAATATTTCGGGAGCGGAGGCGCCGGCGGTGAGGCCGAGCGTCGTCACGCCGTCCAGCCAGGCAAAGTCGATCTCCTCGGCGCGCTGGATCAGGCGGGCAGGGGTGCCCTCACGCTCGGCGACCTCGACCAGGCGCAGCGAGTTGGAGCTGTTGGGCGCGCCGATCACATAGACGGCGTCGCAGCGGGTGGCGATCGCCTTGACCGCCGTCTGGCGGTTGGACGTCGCGTAGCAGATATCCTCGCCCTTGGGCGCGATGATCGAGGGGAAGCGGCGCTCCAGCGTGGCGACGATCGCGGCGGTGTCGTCGACCGACAGGGTGGTCTGGGTCAGGAAGGCGAGATTGTCGGCATCGGTGGGCGCCAGCGCCTCGGCATCCTCGACCGTTTCGATCAGCGTCATCGTGCCGTCGGGCACCTGGCCGAAGGTGCCGATCACCTCCGGATGGCCCTTGTGGCCGATGAACAGGATGTGGCGACCGGCGGTCACCATGCGTTCGGCCTGGCGATGCACCTTGCTGACCAGCGGGCAGGTGGCGTCGAGATAGTCGAGGCCGCGCTCCTCCGCCTTGGCCGGCACCGCCTTGGGCACGCCATGGGCGGAAAAGACCACCGGCACGCCGTCGGGCACCTGGTCCAGTTCCTCGACGAAGATCGCGCCCTTGGCTTTCAGGCTGTCGACCACGAACTTGTTGTGGACGATTTCATGGCGGACATAGACCGGCGCGCCATATTTCTCGATCGCGCGCTCGACGATGATGATGGCACGGTCGACACCGGCGCAGAAGCCGCGCGGGGCAGCGATCAACAGGGTCATCGGCGGGCGAGGGGCGGGGCTCTGCGTCATGGGCGCGGCTTAGGGCAATGTCGCGCCCGAAGGAAGGGCCAACGCAAATCACCGCGCTTTGTGTTGCGTGGGCGGCGGGGGATGGATAAGGAAGCCGGACGCCTCTGTCCAAGGGGCATGCTGAGGAATTGCTGCCTGTGACATTGTCCCGAATTGCGTTGACCGGAATGCTCGCCCTTGCCCTTGCCGGCTGTTCTCGCCGGGGGGAAATCGACCCGACGGGCGGTATCGTCACGGTGCGTTCGGCTTGCCCAGTGGCTGCAATCCCGGCCTATACCGGTGACGTGACCCTGTTCAATCCGGCCCAGAGCCGCGATGCCTCCGCGATCGACGTGGTGGCGAACATCACCGATCTGCGCTCGACCTGTTCCGATGGCGCCCAGCTTTATACCCAGGCGACCTTCGTGGTGAATGCGCGTCGCAACGACGCCAGCGCCGCGCGCCAGGTGACCTTGCCCTATTTCTCGGCGATCGTGCGGGGCGGCAGCGCCGTCGTCGCCAAGCGGATCGGCCAGGTGACGCTGAACTTCGCGCCGGGCGAATATCGCGCGACCGCGACTGCCACGGCCGGCTCCTATGTCGACAAGGCATCGGCCACGCTGCCGCCGGAAATTCAGCAGAAGATCACGCAGAAGCGCAAGGCAGGCGACGTGGATGCCGCGATCGACCCCTTCGCCCAGCCGGACGTCAAGGCGGCGCTGCAGCGAACCAGCTTCGAGTTGCTCGTGGGTTTCAACCTGACCCAGGATCAGCTCAAATATAACGCGACCCGTTAAGCCCGTTGATTTGTTTCCGTTCGGGCTGAGCGAAGTCGAAGCCCGCCACTGAGCGAAGCGAAGTGCTTCACTCCGTTCAGCCTGGCCCTTCGACTTCGCTCAGGGCGAACGGAGTTGAAGGAAATGCCCGTGTCCCTTTACACCCGTTTCACTGCCCATCTTGATGCCGTGCTCGACGCGCTGGAGGCTGAAGGCACGCTGCCCGCCGGCCTCAACCGCAAGCCGGTGACGGTGGAGCCGCCGCGCGATCCCAGCCATGGCGACCTGGCCACCAACGCCGCGATGGTGCTGGCCAAGCCCGCCGGCACCAATCCGCGCGCGCTGGCCGACGCGATCGTGACCAAGCTGCAGGCGCTGGATGAGGTCGAGGCAGCCAGCATCGCAGGTCCCGGCTTCATCAACCTGACCCTGACCGACCCGACCTGGCGGGCGGAACTGGCGGCGATCCATGCCGAGGCCGCCGACTATGGCCGGTCCGATTTCGGCGCGGGCACGACCGTGAACGTCGAATATGTCTCGGCCAATCCCACCGGTCCCATGCATATGGGCCATTGCCGCGGCGCCGTGGTGGGCGACGCGCTCGCCACCCTGCTGGAATATGCCGGGCACAAGGTGATCCGCGAATATTATATCAATGATGCCGGCGGCCAGGTCGACGTGCTCGCCCGTTCCGCGCATGTCCGCTACCGCGAAGCGCTGGGCGAGGATGTCGGCGCGATCCCCGAAGGGCTTTATCCGGGCGATTATCTGGTGCCGGTGGGTCAGGCGCTGGCCGCCGAATATGGCGACAGGTTCGTCGGCGCACCCGAAGCCGACTGGCTGGTCCTGTTCCGCACCTTTGCCGTCGCGAGGATGATGGACATGATCCGCAGCGATCTCGCGCTGCTGGGCATCCATCACGACATTTTCTCGTCGGAGGCGGAATTGCAGGCAGCAGGCAAGCCCGACGAGGCCGAAGCCTGGCTGCGCGCCCATGACCTGGTCTATGACGGCGTGCTGGAAGCGCCCAAGGGCGAACTGCCCGACGATTGGGAGCCGGTGGAATTGCCGCTGTTCCGTTCGACCAAGTTCGGCGACGACCAGGATCGGCCGATCAAGAAGTCGAATGGCAGCTGGACCTATTTCGGCGCCGACATGGCCTATCATTTCCAGAAGGCGCAGAGCGCCGATCAGCTGATCGACATCTGGGGCGCGGACCATGCCGGCACGGTGAAGCGGATCCAGGCTGCCGTCGCCGCCCTGACCGAGGGTAAGGCGCGGTTCGACGTCAAGCTGATCCAGATGGTTCGCCTGCTGCGCGATGGCGAGCCGGTGAAGATGTCCAAGCGCGCCGGCAATTTCGTGACGCTGGCCGATGTCGTGCGCGAAGTGGGCAAGGATGTCGTCCGCTTCACCATGCTGACGCGCAAGGCCGATGCCCAGATGGACTTCGATTTCGCCAAGGTGGTGGAAGCCTCGAAGGACAATCCGGTCTTCTATGTGCAATATGCCCATGCCCGGATTTCCTCGCTCGGCCGCCGCGCCGAAGAAGCCGGGATCGACCTTCCCGCGCCCGACCTGTCCCTGCTTGGGACGGCGGAGCTGAGCCTGGTGAAGCTGGCAGCGCAGTTCCCGCGCGTCGTCGAAGGATCGGCACAGGCCCGCGAGCCGCATCGTATTGCCTTCTATCTCAATGACTTGGCTTCGGCATTCCATGGCTGGTGGAATATGGGCAATGATGATCCGCGCGCGCGCGTCGTGCTGGCGGATGATCCGGCCCTCACCTCGGCCCGGCTTTTCTTGAGCCGCGGAATCGGGCAGATCATCCGCAACGGCCTTGCCCTGATGGGCGTGGTCGCGCTGACCGAAATGCAGTGAGCCGAGCGGAGTTTCGATAATGGGTGACTATGCACGTGGGCGACTTGACCTCGATGACGAGGACCGGCTGCCCTGGCTGGAACCTGCGCTCGACGAGGCGGATGAGGAGCGGATTTCGCCCCTGCGCCTGCTGGGCCTCATCATCCTGGGGCTGGTGCTGATCGGCGCAGTGGTCGCCGGCATGTGGTGGCTGCAGAACCGCAATGGCGGTGGCGCGGGCGAGGGGCAACTGATCGCCGCGCCGCAGGGCGACTACAAGATCGCGGCCAAGGAAGCGGACGCCAAGAAGTTCCAGGGCGAGGGCGATGCCAGCTTCGCCGCGAGCGAGGGCGTGGCCCGCGATGGCCAGATCGACCCGAGCCGCGTGCCCGAGGCGCCGATCACCCCGACCGGCGCTGCCCCCGCAGGCACCAAGCCCGCTGTTCCGGCCAAGCCCGCGCAGAGCGTCACCGCCAAGGTCGAGGACGAGACCAGGGCCGCGCCCAAGGCAGCCGCGCCCAAGGCCGCCGGCAGCGGCGTCATCCAGTTGGGTGCCTATGGCAGCGCGTCGGGCGCCAAGGATGCCTGGGGCCGCCTGTCGAAGCGCTTTGCCTATCTGGCGCCGCTCGCCATGTCGGTCGAGCCGGCCGAAGTGGGCGGCAGCACCGTCTATCGCCTGCGCGCCAGCGCCGGCGGGCAGGCGGGCACCGTTTGCGGCAAGTTGAAGGTCGCGGGCGAAAGCTGCATCATCGTCAATTGACCCAAACAGGGCGCGGGCGTCGACAGCTCGCGCCTTAGTCATTAGCATCGGCGTCATGAAACCCGTCATCTTCGGCCTATCCGGCGAAACCCTGACCGCCGACGAGCGCGCCTTCTTTGCCGAGGCGCAGCCGGCCGGCTATATCTTGTTCAAGCGCAACATCGCCGATCGCGCGCAGGTGCGGGCGCTGACCGACGATCTGCGCGCGCTGCACGGGCGCGACGACCTGCTGATCATGATCGATCAGGAGGGCGGCCGGGTCGCGCGGATGCAGGCGCCGGTCTGGCCCAGCTTTCCTGCCGGCGCCGTGTTCGACCGCCTTTATGACATTGCGCCGTCCAGTGCGATCGCGGCGGCGCGGGCCAATGCGCGGGCTCTGGCGCTGATGCTGGCGGAGGTCGGTATCACGGTGGATGCGCTGCCGCTGCTCGACGTGCGGCAGGTGGGCGCGAGCGACATCATGGGCGACCGGACGCTGGGCGCCGAGCCGATGCGCGTCGCGGCGCTTGGCCGCGCCGTGATCGAAGGGCTGGCCGACGGCAATGTCGTGGGCATCGTCAAGCATATGCCTGGCCATGGCCGCGCGCTGGTCGACAGCCATCTGGAACTGCCGGTCGTCCATGCCGGGACGGAGGAACTGGAAACCGATCTGGCGCCGTTCCGCGCGCTCAAGGACGCACCGATGGGCATGACCGCCCATGTCGTCTACACCGCCTGGGATGCCGACCGGCCGGCCAGCCTGTCGCCGATCGTGATCGAGGAGATTATTCGCCAGCGTATCGGCTTTGACGGGCTGCTGATGTCCGACGATCTCGACATGAAGGCGCTCAAGGGTTCGATTCCCGAACTGGCCGCCGGGGTGGTCGCGGCCGGGTGCGACCTGGCGCTCAATTGCTGGGGACGGATGGACGATATGGTGGGGATCGCCAATCTGCTGCCGGAGATTACGCCGGCTGCGCGGGCACGGCTCGATCGGGCGATGGCGTCGGCCCATGTCGCCGACCTGCCGCCGTTCGAGGAATTGCTGGCGACCCGCGACACGTTGCTGGCGCTGGTTCCGGCCTGATCGCGGACGCGGGGGCGATGGACGATCTCTTCACCGCCCCGGCCGCGACGCCCGCCGAGGTCCTGACCGTCAGCTTCGAAAGCTGGGAGGGGCCGCTCGACCTGTTGCTGGCGCTGGCGCGGACGCAGAAGGTCGACCTGCGCGAAATCTCCATCCTGGCGCTGGTCGAGCAATATCTGGCCTATGTCGATGGCGCGCGGCAACTGAAGCTGGAACTGGCGGCCGACTATCTGGTGATGGCGGCCTGGCTGGCCTATCTCAAATCGGCGATGCTGCTGCCCAAGGAAGCGCAGCCCGAGCCCAGTCCGGAGGAAATGGCGCTGCGGCTGCAATTGCGGCTGCAACGGCTGCACGCCATGCGCGAGGCCGGCGCGCGGCTGATGGCCGGCGATCGAATCGGGCGCGACGTGTTCGTCCGCCCCCGGCCCGAAGGGCTGCACATGGTGCGGCGGGCGAAGTGGAGCGCCAGCCTTTATGATCTGATCCAGGCCTATGGCCAGATCCGCGCGCGTAACCAGCCGGTGGTGCATATGGTCGCGGTGCGGCCGGTAATGACCCTGGACGAGGCGATCCAGCGGGTGAGCGCGCTGGTCGGATCGGCGCTCGACTGGACGACGCTGGAATCCTTCCTGCCCGACGATCGCGACGGACCGATGGCGAAATCGGCGCTGGCCAGCAGCTTCGTGGCGATGCTGGAACTGGCCAAGCAGGGGCGGGTGGACATAAGGCAGGACGGAATATTCGAGCCGATCTATCTGCGGGCGGCGCTGTCGGGCGATCAATGGGAGCAGTTGCGGTGATCCGGGAGATGGATGATTTCGCGCGCGCGGTGGAGGCGGCCTTGTTCGCGTCGGAGGAACCGCTGACGCCCGCCGAACTGCGCGCCCATGTCGGCGATGGCGGCGACCTGCCCGCGACGCTGGCCGGGCTGGCGCAGGATTATGCCGGGCGCGGCGTTAATCTGGTCGAGCGGGGCGGGCGCTGGCATTTCCAGACGGCGGCCGACCTGGCGCATATCCTGCGGCGGGAACGGGATGAGACGCGCAAGCTGTCCCGCGCGGCGATGGAGACGCTGGCGATCATCGCCTATCATGAGCCGGTGAGCCGCGCGGAGATCGAGGCGATTCGCGGGGTTCAGGTGGCCAAGGGTACGCTGGATGTGCTGATGGAGGCCGGATGGGTGCGTCCGGTGGGGCGGCGCGAAGTGCCGGGTCGCCCGCTCATCTATGCGACCAGCGTAGAGTTTCTGTCACATTTTGGCCTTAGCAGCCGCCGGGACTTGCCGGGTCTGGACGATTTGCGGGCTGCGGGGTTGCTGGATCCGGTGGATTTGGCGCTGGAGGGTCTGGGCGGTCAATCCGTTCTGGAAAAGGATGAGGAAGAGGCCTAGAAAGGCCTCCTTTCAGGAGTATGTGAAAATGGGTTCTTTCTCGCTGATGCACTGGGTGATCGTGCTCCTGGTCGTCATGCTGCTGTTCGGTGGCGGCCGGATTTCCGGCCTGATGGGTGACGTGGCCAAGGGCATCAAGAGCTTCAAGAAGGGCATGGCCGACGACGAGGATGACGCGACGCCGGCAAAGCCCGCGACCCGGATCGAGGGTCATCGCGTGCCCGAACAGGATGCGCCGAGCGCAACCGAAGAAAAGACCAAGGCCTGATCTCTAACGCAGGCTGGTAGTCGCGCATGTTTGGCATCGATTCGACCGAATTTCTGGTGATCGTGATCATTGCGGTGATCGTGATCGGCCCGAAGGATCTTCCGCGCGCGCTCTACAAGGTGGGGCAGATCGTGGGGAAGGCCCAGGGCATGGCCCGGCATTTCCGCACCGGCATTGATGCCATGGTGCGGGAAGTCGAGCTGGAGGAACTGGAAAAGAAATGGGCCGAGCAGAATAAGCGCATCATGGCCGAGCATCCGCCCGAGACCCAGGTTCCCGAAACCCAGGTCATCGAGCATGCTTCGGCCAGCGATGCGCCTGCTGCTTCGGCTGTAGACGACAAGCCGCCTTATGTGGCGGAAGCGCCGGCGGCCCCCGCTGTCGATGCGCCGCCCTATGTGGCGGAGGCCGCGCCGCCGCCGGTGGCGGACAAGCCGCCCTATGTCGCCGAGGAGCCGGTGGCGCCCAAGCAGGGGGATGCCGCGGCATGATCGGCGAGATTGACGACAGCAAGGCGCCCTTGCTGGACCATCTGATCGAGCTGCGCAGCCGTTTGCTCAAATGCGTCTATGCGCTGTTCATCACCGGGGGGATCTGTTTCTATTTCTCCGAACAGCTCTTCGCCATCCTGGTCCATCCGCTCAAGGAAGCCTTTGGCGACGCCGGCGGCAAGCTGGTCTACACCAAGCTCTACGAAGCCTTTTTCGTGCAGATCAAGATCGCGGCCTTCGGCGCGTTCTGCCTGTCTTTCCCGATCATCGCCAACCAGCTCTGGGCGTTCGTCGCGCCGGGCCTGTATGCGAAGGAAAAGAAGGCGCTGCTGCCGTTCCTGATCGCCACGCCCTTCCTGTTCGCGCTGGGCGCGAGCCTGGCCTATTTCGTGGTGATGCCGACCGCCTTCCATTTCTTCCTGGGCTATCAGGGGAATGCAAGCGGGCTGCAGATCGAGGCGCTGCCGAGCGCGGACAGCTATCTGGGCCTGGTGATGCAGTTCATCCTGGCTTTCGGCATCTGTTTCCTGTTGCCGGTGTTGCTGATGCTGCTCAACCGGGCGGGCTTCGTGTCGCGTGACCAACTCAAGGGCATGCGCCGCTACATGATCGTCGGTGCCTTCATCCTGGCCGCGGTGCTGACCCCGCCGGATGTGGTGTCGCAGCTGATGCTCGCCATCCCGCTGCTGCTGCTCTACGAAATCACGCTGGTCGCGATCTGGTTCACCGATCGCAGCCAAGCGAAACGAGCCGCCGCAGAAGCAGCGGCAGAGGAAGCATCCGCATAAGAAAAGGCCCGCGAAACGCGGGCCTTTTTATGTGATCAGTTGGCCGACTTCTCGACGGCCTTGCCGGCGCTCTGCACGTCCCTGCCAGCGCCTTCCACCGTGTTGCAGGCGGATACCAGCAGCGAGCCGGTGAGCAGCAGGGCGGTGACGATTGTCTTGGTCATCGGTTTCTCCTTCCGAAATATCGGCCGATCGCATGGCAAGCCATATCGGTGACCGCTGGAGAACACGCCTGGACGGGAAGGGTTCCGCCGGCTGGCGCTGGTTCGACGACGAGGGAGGGTGGCCCGAAAAAGTCTGAGCCCGGAACGCGTCGGGGGGGGGATGATGCGTTCCGGGCTCATATTTTTTGGATAGCAAGAGCGGGGGGCAAAAGATTTGCTATCCGAAATGCAGAACGAGCGGCAAAGCGGGTGGTTCCCGATTTCCGCTCCTGATCGCGAATTTTAATTGCCCTTGTTTTCAGGCATTTCGCTGGTTGATTGGATATTAACCTAAAATAATCTCGCCAGGCGAGCGCAAAAAGATGGTGCGGTTCAACCGAGCGGCCGGCCGCTGTTGCGATATTCGGGACGGATCGTCGATTCCGGCAGATTGTCGATCGGCGCGGCAAGGGGCGCTGCGGGCGCGGGCTGCGTCGCCGGCGTGGAGGGCGCGACCGTCGGCAGGGGCACATAGGCGGTTGCCGGTCCCGCGCTCATCAGTTCGACGGGCGTCACCGGCTGGACCGGCCAGATCCGGCGGGCAGGGCCGGATATCAGTTCGCGCCCCGCATAGGCGTCGCCGAAGGCGGCGGGCGTGCCGTTGAAGCCCATGCCGCGATAGAAGATATGGGCGCCGATCACGGCAACCGGCTGTAGCGTGGCGGACCAGGCCGGGCGGACGGCCAGCGTATGATAATGGGTGGCAAGGCCCACCGGGGCATAGGCTTTGCCCGACAATGCCTGCTGGGCGATGCCGCGCGCGCGGACCCAGGCGACGGTGTTGGGGAGGCGGGCCATGGCGCCATCGCAGCTGAAGGTGAACTGGCAGTGGAAGTCGGTGCGTTCCGATCCCTGATAGACGACGCCGCAGACGCTGTTGGGCCAGAGCGGGCTGCGCACGCGGTTCAATACCACCTGTGCCACGGCGCGCTGGCCTTCCTCCGGCTCGTTCCCGGCTTCATAATAGATAGCCGATGTCAGGCAGTTGAGCGCGCGATAGCTGTCGGTCGCGGTGAGGCCGCGGAAGGTGGCGGCCGGCGCTGCCTTGACCTCGGCCAGGCCCATGACATGCGGGCTCTGGATGGTGAGTGCGCCGGGCGCCGGATCGAAGGCGCCCTCGGCATAGAAGAAGGCGGAGCCGGGGAAATTGGCGCCCGCCTGCTCGGCCGGGTCGGGGCCATGATGATCCTCGGCCAGCATGTCGAGCGGCGCGGCGGTGATGAGATGCGGCACGATCAGCACCGCAAGCGCCACCGCGCCCAGGCCGCCATGCCAGATCCATCGTTCCTGTTGTCGCGAAAGCCGCATCATCCAGCCGGTATCGAGCGGGCCTGATTGCCGCGCGGCCCTGGCCATAGCCGATTTTCCTTTCCAATTCCTCCACGGAATCGGGCCGACCCTGGATCGGGGGCGGGCGACCGGCGCGCAAAGCCGGGGCAAACCGGCTCTTTTCGTGATGCAGCATTCCCTTGCTTGGCAAGCACGTATCGGCTCCGCTATGCGGGGTGCATGCTGCTCCAGAAAGATAGCCTCGCCCTGATCGGTAATACCCCGATGGTGCGTCTCGCCGGTCCGTCCGAAGCCACCGGATGCGATATCTACGCCAAGTGCGAATTCGCCAATCCCGGCGCATCGGTGAAGGATCGCGCCGCCCTGTTCATCGTCAATGATGCCGAGGAGAAGGGGTTGCTGAAGCCCGGCGGCACGATCGTCGAGGGGACGGCCGGCAATACCGGCATCGGTCTGGCGCTGGTCGCCAATGCCAAGGGTTACAAGTCGATCATCGTCATGCCCGAGACGCAGAGCCGGGAAAAGATGGACACGCTGCGCGCGCTGGGCGCGGAACTGGTGACGGTGCCGGCGGCGCCCTATTCCAACCCCGGTCACTTCGTCCACACCTCGCGCCGCCTGGCAGAGGAGACGGAAGGGGCGATCTGGGCCAACCAGTTCGACAATATCGCCAATCGCAAGGCGCATATCGTCGGCACGGCCGAGGAAATCTGGACCCAGATGGAAGGCCGGATCGACGGCTTCATCTGTGCGGCGGGCACCGGCGGCACGATCGCGGGCGTGGGCCTGGGCCTCAAGGCGCATGACGAGAATATCGTCATCGCCCTCGCCGATCCCCATGGCGCGGCGCTCTATAATTATTACGCCCATGGCGAGTTGAAGGCGGAGGGCAATTCGGTCGCCGAAGGTATCGGCCAGGGGCGCATCACCGCCAATCTGGAAGGCGCGCCGATCGACACCCAGTTCCGCATTTCCGACGAGGAGGGGCTGGAGTGGGTCCGCCGCCTGCTGGCCGAGGAGGGGCTGTGCCTGGGCCTGTCGTCGGGCATCAATGTCGCGGGTGCCGTTGCGCTCGCGAAACAGCTCGGGCCGGGCAAGAAAATCGTGACAATCCTGTGCGATACCGGCTTCCGCTATCTGTCGACCCTCTACAACCGGCAGTGGCTCGAATCGAAGGGCTTGACGATATTCCCCTGGCTCGCGCACAATTGACGGGCCGACACGGGTCGCGGCGGCATAAAATAGAGCATGTTCATGGCTGATCATTCCCGCCGACAGGAGGGGTTGCAGCGCGTTCAGATAGGGCTGACCGGCCTGGCAGGCGTTGTCCTGCTGGTCGGACTGGCGAACATCGTCATCGACAAGGCGCGGGTGGACGATATTGCGTCCGCGCCGCCGGCCGTGCCGACGATCGACGTCAATGCCGCTGTCGCCGCCACCACGCCCAAGGAGCCGCTCGCCGAACTGGGCGTGCAACCCGCGCCGGAAATGGCGCCGATCGTCCCCGATCTGCAGCCCGATCCCAAGATCCGCAAGCCGATGGACCAGGAACCCACGCCGCAGACGCCCTGACGGGCGATGATGTCGTTCGTTCGCTTTCTTTCGCGACTGCTCACCCTGTTGCTGCCAGCGACGCTGATGCTGCTTGCCGGTTTGGCGGTTGCCTGGTGCACCGGGCAGGCAGACCCATGGTGCTGGGGCTGGCCGGCGATGCTGTTGCTCGTGCCAACGGGGTGGTGGCTGGCGCGGCGGGACTTTCTGCATGCGCTGTGGATGGGGCTGGGTGGCGCCGGGATGGTGCTGCTCTTCTGCGCCCTGGCTGCTGCACGCATGCCCGACCCCTGGGCCATGATCGGCTTGCTGCTGCTGGCGCTGGCGGCGGCCGGCGGTGGTGCGTTGCTGTGGCAGCGGCGCCGGCTGCCGGCATGTGTCGCATTGGCCGCGGCGCTGCTGTTGCTTGGCTTCGGGCCGGCCCGTCCCATTTCCTCCCAGCCTGATCGTCCGGTGCTCGCCGTCATCACCGCGCTGCCGCTCTTCTGGGAAGAGGGTGGGGCCGGGACAAGGCGGGACGCGCCGATCGTGACGCTGCTGCGCAGCCGGTTCGAGGTGCGGCCGATCGATGATGTGCGGGCACTGGCCGCATCCGGCGCGCCCGTCCTGCTGCTGGCGCAGCCCCGACCGATGACGCCGCAGGCGCTGGTCGCGCTTGACCGCTGGGTCAGGGATGGCGGCCGGTTGCTGCTGCTCACCGATCCGCACCTGCGCTGGCCCTCCGGTCTGCCGCTGGGCGACCGGCGCCGGGCGCCGATGGTCGGTACGCTTGGCCCCTTGCTGGCGCACTGGGGTGTGCGGGGCGGGGCGGTACGCGACCGGGAAATACGCCATTTTCTGCCCGATGGGCGGCTTTTGACGATGGCCGGGATGCAGCCCCTGTCATCGGGCGGACGGCAGGAGGTGGCTGTTCCGCTGCCGCTGCGGATCGGGCGCGGGGAGGTGCTGCTGCTGGGTGACGCGGACTTGATCGACGACCGGCTGTGGCTGGCCGATCCGGCGCGGCCGCTCGATCCGCGCGCCTGGAGCGCCGATACGCCGGCGCTGGTGGCGCAATGGCTGGGGGCGGAGATGCCGGATGGCCGTCGCTGGATGCGCGATGTCGCGGATGTCCGGCTGGGGCTGCGATCGGCGCTTCTGGCTGGGACAGGCTGGGCGATACTGGGTCTGATGCTGCTGCGCCGTCGTTCCGGGCGGAATGGCATGAGAACAAAAAGTGAAAATAAGCTGGTGAAAGGAGGAAAAAACGGTTAATCCCGTTTCTGACCGGCTTTTCCCAACTTCACCCAACATTTCCCTTTGCAGGCCGCCTCATGCTTGGTAGATATTCCAACATTGGGGTTAGTCAGGCTTTGCGAGAGTCTTGCGCCGGGATTCGAAAATGCGGTTCCGGCGACGGGAAGCCTGCGCCCTGCTTAAAAGGGGCGAATTTCCAGCGTGTCGGACGTCATTCTCTATTCGGGCAACGCGTTCAGCGTCGCGGACGGCAAGGGCCGTTTCGTGCTGCCCCTGGAGATGCGCCGCCAGGTGAAGCTGGCGAGCGGCGGCGAAAACCGTCTGTGTCTGTCGGTCCATATGGACAATGGCTGCGCCACCGGCTTCGGCCTGTCCCACAAGCTGTTCCTGTTCGAGGAAGTGAATGAGCTGGAGCGCGAGGCGCGCGCCGCCAATCGCTCGTTCAATGGTGATCTGGAGCGCGAGAATCGCCTGGGCACGATCGAGGACGTGAATTTCGACGAGGGTGGCCGCTTCTTCCTGCACCCCGATATCAAGGAAGAGGCCGGTATCACCGACGTCGTGTTCTTCTATGGCGTTGGCCGTTATTTCCAGATCTGGAAGCCCGAGGCGCTGGTCGAAAGCCCGGATCGCCCGGCGCTGATCCGCAACAAGGTGCGCCGCTGGCTGGAACAGCGCGCAGCGGAGGGCGGCAAGTGAGCGCCGCGCCGCATATCCCCGTCCTCCTGACCGAAGTGCTCGATGCGCTCGCCATTACCCCAGGCGAGCGACATGTCGACGGCACGTTCGGCGCGGGCGGCTATTCCAGCGCCATGGCGGCAGCTGGCGCGCAGGTCTTTGCCTTCGATCGCGACCCCGATGCGATCCGGGAAGGGCAGGCGCTGGCCGATGAAAAGGGTATCACGCTGATCCCCGGCGAATTTTCGCGGATGGAGGAGCTGCTGGCCGAGCGCGGCGTCGGTAGCGTGTCGGGCATCACGCTGGATATCGGCGTGTCGTCGATGCAACTCGACCGGCCCGAACGCGGCTTTTCCTTCCAGGCGGACGGCCCGCTCGACATGACGATGAGTCAGGGCGGCATGAGCGCGGCCGATTTCCTCAACACCGCCGCGGAAGAGGATATTGCCGACGTCATCTATCGCTATGGTGAGGAGCCGCGTTCGCGCCGTGTTGCCCGTGCGATCGTCGATGCGCGGCCGCTGGAGCGGACCGGGCAGCTTGCTGCCGTGGTGCGCCGGGCGCTGGGCTACAAGCCGCATGACAAGAAGGATCCATCGACCCGCACCTTCCAGGCGATCCGCATCCATGTGAATCGCGAACTGGAGGAACTGGAGCGCGCGCTCGAAGCGGCGGAAGCGCTGCTGGAGCCGGGCGGCCGCCTTGCGATCGTGACCTTCCACAGTCTGGAGGACCGCATCGTCAAGCAGTTCCTGCGCAAGCGCAGCGGCAGCGAGGCGGGCGGATCGCGCCACCTGCCCGAGAAGAAGGCCGAGGTCGCGCCTGCATTCGAAAAGCCCGCCAAGGCCGTCAAGCCCGGCGAAATCGAACTGGCGCGCAATCCGCGTGCCCGTTCCGCCACCCTGCGCAGCGCCGTGCGGACCGGCGCCCCTGTTGCCAATGCCCATCGGAGTGCCCGGCCATGATCGCGGTCAAGAGATTGCAGAGCCTGATCTGGGTGTTGCTGGTCGCGCTCGGCGCGCTCGGCGCCTATCTCGTCTCCTTGAAGGTCGCGACCGAGCGCAATGACGTGATGCGGGTGCGGATGCAGATCGCGCAGGCGCGCGGCGATATCCGCTATCTGGAAACCGAGTTCAGCGCGCGCGCCAGCATGCGCCAGCTGGAGCGGTGGAACCAGGACGACTTCATGTATGCGACGCCGACCGCCGGCCAGTATCTGGCGGGCGAACAGGCGCTGGCGCATCTGGATGGCGTCCAGCCCAATGGCCCGGACTATGTCGCACCGCCGGTGATGGTGGCGATGGTCGAGACGCCGGCCGATCTGCCGTCCGCGCCGCAGGCCGCGCCGGCCAGCCCCGCCGCCAGCCAGATCCGCAGCGATATCGCCGTGATCCGCGAGGCGCATGCCGCCGACAATGTCGAGAAGCTGGCCAAGCCCGCCGCGCCGGTGAAGCTGGCCGAACAGCGTGCCAAGGCCGACGCCGACGTGTCGCGGCCCAATCCGGTCGCGCGCCGGGCCGAGCGCATGGCGATGCTGGACGCCAAGCTGCTGGACGACAGCACCATGGGTGACCTCAGCGCCCGTGCGGCGCGCGAGCGAAAGGGAGGCCGCTAATGGCCACGATCATCGTCCAGCCGGGCGGCGCCCGTGCCGGGCGGCAGCGGGTCAACCTGACGGCGATCGCGCATAATCGCCTGATGTTGCTGTTGATCCTGTTCATGATGATCACGGCCGTGCTGATCCTGCGTCTGACCTGGGTCGGCATTTTCGCGAGCGGCAACGGCAATGGCGATGGATTGTCGGGCTTCACCCCGGCGCGCGCGGACATTGTCGACCGCAATGGCGTGCCGCTGGCGCGGACCATGGACGCCTATTCGATCGCGGTGCGCCCGTCCAAGCTGATCGGCGATCCCGACGAACTGGCGCGCAAGCTGCACGAAATCTTCCCGGACGAGTCCGAAGCGGTGTTCGCCAAGAAGCTGAGGGGGCGCGGCTGGGCCTATCTGCGCCGCCGTGCGCTGCCCGAGGAAGTGGCGGCGGTGAACGCGCTGGGCGAGATCGGCATCGAATTTCCGCGCGAAAAGGAGCGCCTCTATCCCCAGCGCACGCTGGCCGCGCATATTCTCGGCTTTGCGCCCAATGCCGAGGGCAAGGGCGGCATGGGCGTGGAGGCGGCATTCAACGATCGGATGATCGACCCGGCACAGCGCAGCCGGCCCTTTGCCATGTCGATCGACAGCCGGGTGCAGGGCGCGCTGGAAAGCGAGCTGTATGCCCAGCTGGTCCAGACGCGGGCCAAGGGCGCCGGCGGCATCATCCTGGACGTCAATACCGGCGAAGTGATCGCCATGGCATCGATCCCGGTGTTCGATCCCAACAAGCTGCAAAATTATGCCGGCAAGCGCTGCTCCGAATCGCCGCTCTGCAACCATATGGTGCAGGCCCGCTACGAACTGGGTTCGGCGTTCAAGCCGCTGTCGATCGCGGCGGCCATGGATGCGGGCGTCGTGACATCGATGAGCAAGCGCTATGACGCGACCGCGCCGCTGGCCGTTGGCGGCTTCCGCATCAAGGACGACCACTCGCTTGGCCGCTGGATCAACGTGCCGGAAATCCTGGTCCACAGCTCCAACATCGGCACCGCCCGGATCGCCGACGAAATGGGCGCCGCGCCGTTGCAGAAGCTGTTCCGCAGCCTGGATTTCGACCAGCGCGCGCCGATCGAGTTCAATGAGCGTGCCGGTGGCCTGTGGCCGACCAACTGGGGCCGGATCACCAGCATGACCACCTCTTACGGCCATGGCATCGCGGTGACGCCGCTGCATCTGGCGGCGGCCTATGCCGCGCTGGTCAATGGCGGCATCTGGCGCCCGGCGACGATCCGCAAGCTCAAGGCCGACGAAGTGCCCGAGGGGCGCCGCGTCTTTTCGGCCGCGACCAGCGCGCGCATGCGCCAGCTGTTGCGGATGATCGTGTCGGCGGGTACAGGGCGTAGCGCCGACGCCAAGGGATTCCGGGTGGGCGGCAAGACGGGTTCCGCTGAAAAGCCCCAGGAAGGGCGCTACAACAAGACTTCGCTGGTGACGACTTTCGCTTCCGCCTTCCCGATGGACAATCCTCGCTATGTGGTTCTCGTCACGATGGACGAGGCGACGGGCCAATATGGCCTGCGTACCGCTGCATGGACGGCGGCGCCGGTGGTGAAGCGGGTGGTGGAGCGCACCGGGCCGATGCTTGGGGTGATGCCGGACGAGCGGCGGGACGTGGATATTTCGGATTTGATGCCGCTGTTGCACGGCGACAAGGAGACAGAGTGATGCGCCTCGGGTCGCTAATCGAGGAGCTGGGCGTCGAGGTCGATGGCAACACCGGCCTCGACACGTCCGTGACGGGTTTTGCCATCGACAATCGCAAGGTCGCGCCGGGCACCATCTTCGGTGCCTTTCAGGGCCTGCGCGTCAATGGCGAGGATTTTATTGCCGATGCGGTGAAGGCGGGAGCGGTGGCCATCGTCGCCCGGCCGGAGGCGAAGGTCGAGGGCGCGGTGCATATCGCCGACGCCAATCCCCGCCGCCTGTTCGCGCAACTGGCCGCGCGCTATTTCGCGCCATTCCCGGATGTGACCGTCGCCGTCACCGGCACCAATGGCAAGACCAGCACGGTCGAACTGGCGCGCCAGCTGTGGCGCATGCTGGGCCACAAGTCGGCCTCGATCGGGACGCTGGGCGTCACCACCTCGGTCGATCAGGTGTCGACCGGCCTCACCACGCCGGACATCGTCACCTTCCTTGCCAACATGTCGGGCCTCAAGCGCGAGGGTATCACCCATGCCGCGTTCGAGGCGTCGAGCCATGGCCTCGACCAGTATCGCACTGAGGGGCTGCCGGTTGCGGCCGGCGCCTTCACCAACCTGTCGCGCGATCATCTCGATTATCATGGCGACATGGACAGCTATTTCGACGCCAAGATGCGCCTGTTCGACGAAGTCGTGGGCGATGGCGGCGCGGCCGTGATCTGGGCCGACGATGAATGGTCGGACAAGGCGATCGAGCGAGCTACGAAGCGGGGGCTTCGTGTGCTGAGCGTCGGGGTGCAGGGGCAGGCATTGCGTCTTGCCAACCGCACCCCGACCCAGTTGGGCCAGACGCTGGAAATCGAAGCCGATGGCAAGCTCTACAAGGTCAATCTGCCGCTGATCGGTGCCTATCAGGCGGCCAATGCGCTGACGGCGGCCGGTCTGGTCATCGCGACCGGCGGCGATACCGCCAAGGTGCTGGAATTGCTGGGCCGGGTCCAGCCGGTGCGCGGCCGCCTGGAACGCGCGGTCATCAGCAAGGCGGGCGCGCCCGTCTATGTCGACTATGCCCATACGCCCGACGGCCTGCGCGCCGCGATCGAGGCACTGCGTCCCCATACCCGTGGCAAGCTGATCGCGCTGTTCGGCGCGGGCGGTGATCGCGATGCGGGCAAGCGCCCGCTGATGGGCAAGGTCGCGGCTGATCTGGCCGATCATGTCATCGTGACCGACGACAATCCCCGTTCGGAAGAACCCTCCGCAATCCGCGCCGCCGTGATGGCGGGCGCGCCGGGGGCGGAGGAAATTGGCGGGCGCCGCGCGGCGATCGCCGCCGCCATCGGTCAGGCAGGGGGCGACGATATCGTCCTGCTCGCCGGCAAGGGGCATGAGCAGGGGCAGATCATCGGCGACCGGGTGCTACCCTTTGACGATGTCACCGTGGCACGGGAGTGCGCGGGTTGAGCGATCTTTGGACCTCGGCCGAGATCGCAGACGCTACGGGCGGCGCCGTGTCGGCGCCGTTCGCCGTTTCTGGCGTCGCCTTCGACAGTCGCGAGGTGGGCGCGGGCGACCTGTTCGTCGCGATGAAGGGCGAAACGACCGACGGCCACAAATTCATCGACAAGGCCTTTGCCCAGGGCGCGGCCGGCGCGATCGTCAGCGAGCCGGTCGATTATCCCCATGTGCTGGTGGCCGACAGTGCCGCCGCGCTGGAGGCGCTGGGCCGTGCATCGCGCAAGCGCAGCAACGCGAAGATCATCGGCGTGACCGGCTCGGTCGGCAAGACCGGCACCAAGGAAGCGCTGTTCCATGCCCTTGAACGGGCCTGTCCGGGCGGCGTCCATCGGTCGGTCAAAAGCTATAACAACCATGTCGGCGTGCCGCTGAGCCTGGCGCGGATGCCGCGCGATGCGGCCTATGGCGTGTTCGAAATGGGCATGAACCATGCCGGCGAACTGGCTGCGCTGACGCGGCAGGTGCGCCCGAACGTGGCGATCGTCACCGCCATCGCGCCGGCCCATATCGAATTTTTCGGGACCGAGGAAAAGATCGCCGAAGCCAAGGCCGAGATTTTCGAAGGTCTGGAGCCGGGCGGCATCGCTGTCATTCCCTATGACAGCCCGCATGTCGCGACCCTCTATGGCAAGGCGGAGCGCCATGCCGATCATATCCTGACCTTTGGCTTCAGCCCGGAGGCGGATATTTTCGTGCGCGATACCGTGCCGGCGCCGGGTGGCGGCACGCTGGTGACCGCCGCGCTGCCGGGGGTGGAACTGTGCTTCACCGTCGGCGCGCCGGGCGACCATTGGGTGTCCAATTCGCTCGCCGTGCTGGCCGCGGTCGAGGCGCTGGGCGGCGATCTGGCCGCTGCGGGCCTTGCGCTGGCGGAAATGCCGGGTCTGCCCGGACGCGGCGCGCGCCGCATCCTGCCGGTGGCGGGTGGCGAGGCGCTGCTGATCGACGAAAGCTATAACGCTAACCCCTTGAGCATGGCCGCGACGCTCAAGCAATTGGGGCGCGAGCAGGCCGACCGCCGCATCGCCGTGCTGGGCGGCATGCGCGAACTGGGCAGCCGCAGTACCGAACTGCACGCCGCACTCTCGCAACCGTTGAGCGAGAATGGCGTCGACTATGCGATATTGGTGGGCGAGGAGATGGCGCCGCTGGCCGACGCGCTGGGTGGCCTCGTCGCCTTCGACCATGTGCCGGACGCCGCGTCGGCCACCGATCTGATCAACAAGGAAATGCGTGCGGGTGACGCGATCCTGGTCAAGGGCTCCAATGGCATCGGGCTGTCCCGCCTGGTCGCCGCCCTTGGCGATGCCGCCCGCGACGGAGATAAAGACTGATGCTGTACTGGCTTGCCCAGACCCTGGATTTTGTGGGGGCCTTCAACCTCATCCGCTACCTGTCCTTCCGGGCGGGCGCAGCGATCGCGACCGCGCTGATCATCGGCCTCGTCATTGGCCCCAAGTTCATCGGCTGGCTGCGCGTGCGCCAGGGCAAGGGGCAGCCGATCCGCAGCGACGGGCCGCAGAGCCATCTGGCCAAGCGCGGCACGCCGACCATGGGCGGCCTGATGATCCTGACCTCCATGGTCGTATCGGTGCTGCTGTGGATGGACTTGTCCTCCACCTATGTGTGGGCCTGTCTGTTCGTGACCCTGGGTTTCGGCGCGATCGGCTTCCTCGACGATTATGACAAGGTGACCAAGGCCAGCCACAAGGGGCTGTCGGCCAAGATGCGCCTGGCCTTCGAGTTCCTGATCGCCGGTTTCGCCGCCTGGATGATCGTCAACCAGCATGGCAATACCGCGCTCTATGTGCCCTTCTACAATGGGCCTGCGATCGAGCTTGGGCCTTTCTATTTCCTGTTCGCCGCCTTCGTCATCGTCGCCTTCGGCAATGCGGTGAACCTGACCGACGGGCTCGATGGCCTTGCGACCATGCCCGTCATCATCGCCTGCATGGCGTTCATGGCGATCGTCTATCTGGTCGGCCGCGCGGACTTCGCCACCTATCTGGGCATCCCGCATGTGCCGGGCGCGGGCAACCTCACCATATTGTGTGGCGCGATCATCGGCGCGGGGCTGGCCTTCCTCTGGTTCAACGCGCCGCCCGCCGCGGTCTTCATGGGCGATACCGGCAGTCTGGCGCTGGGTGGCACGATTGGCGTGATCGCGGTCACCGCCCATCATGAAATCGTTCTGGGCGTCGTCGGCGGCCTGTTCGTGGTCGAGGCACTGTCGGTCATCATCCAGGTCTTCTTCTACAAGCGGACCGGCAAGCGCGTGTTCAAGATGGCGCCGATCCACCATCATTTCGAACAGCTTGGCTGGGCCGAACCGACCGTGGTGATCCGCTTCTGGATCATCTCCTTCGTGCTGGCGCTCGCCGGCCTCGCCACGCTGAAGCTGAGGTAAGCGGATGATCGTTTCGCAGGCCTTCAAGGGGAAGACCTACGCCGTATTGGGGCTGGCCCGTTCGGGGCTGGCCACGGTCGAGACGCTCGTCGCCAGCGGCGCGCGCGTCGTCGCCTGGGACAGTCGCGAGGAAGCGCGGGCGGCGGTCGCCGACAAGGCGGAGCTGGGCGACCCGATGGAGATCGACCTGGCCGGCTTCGACGGCATCGTTGTGTCGCCGGGCGTGCCGCTCAACAAGCATCCGATCGCGATGCGCGCGAAGATCGCCGGTGTGCCGATCATCGGCGACATCGAACTGTTCGCCCTCGCCCGGCCGACGCTACCGCCGCACAAGGTCGTCGGCATCACCGGCACCAACGGCAAGTCGACCACGACCGCGCTGATCCATCACATCATCGAGCAGGCCGGCTTCCCGGCGCGGATGGGCGGCAATATCGGCCTGCCGATCCTGGGCCAGGAGCCGCTGGAGCCGAACCTGCACGGCATGGGCGTCTATGTGCTGGAATTGTCGAGCTATCAGATCGACCTTACCCACAGCCTCGACTGCGATGTCGCCGTGCTGCTCAACATCACGCCCGACCATCTTGATCGCTATAATGGCTTTGCCGGCTATGTCGCGTCGAAGGCGCGGTTGTTCGCCATGCAATCGGCCGACCATGTCGCGGTGATCGCGACCGAGGATGAGCCGAGCCGTGGCATCGCCGCATCGGCCCCGGCGCAGCTGCGCGAAGTGAAGGCCGCCGATATCGATCCGGAGGCTCAGCTTGGCTGGCCGTCGCTGCAGGGGCCGCACAATGCCCAGAATGCCGCCGTCGCGATCGCGGTCGGCCGGGCATTGGGCATCGACGACGCGACCATCATGGCCGCGCTCGCCAGCTATGCCAGCCTGCCGCACCGGATGCAGGCGGTGGGCACGCATAATGGCGTGCTCTACGTCAATGACAGCAAGGCGACCAATGCCGCCTCGACCGCGCCGGCGCTGGGCGCCTGGCCGGCCAGGGATGGCAAGCCGCGCATCCACTGGATTTTGGGCGGCGTCGCCAAGTCCGACAATCTGGATGAATGCGCGCCTTATTATGGCAATATCGCCCATGCCTACACCATCGGTGAGGCGGGCCACATGTTTGCCGACCTGTTGCGGCCACACATGGCGGTCGATGACAGCGAGATGCTGAGCGCCGCGGTCCGTCGCGCCGCGCGCATCGCCCAGCCGGGCGATGTCGTGCTGCTGTCGCCGGCCTGCGCCAGTTTCGACCAGTTCCGGGATTTCGAGGCGCGCGGCGATGCCTTTGCCGCGGCCGTGAACGCGCTGGAATAGAACGCACTGGAATAGGCAGGGCGATCGGGGGCAACGGGATGGATAGCGAGGGACGTAAGGGCATGTTCAGGGCGGGCGAACTGGTGAAGGGCTTCAAGACCCGCACCGTGCCGCGCGAGCGTACCGCGCTGGCCATCTGGTTCTGGGAAATCGACCGGGTGCTGCTGTCGCTGATCGTCGCGCTGATGGCGATCGGGCTGGTCGCCGTGGCCGCCGCATCGCCGGTGGCCGCGATCGACCGCTCGACCGCGCAGGTGGCGGTCAATCCGTTGATCTATTTCTACCGCCAGCTGATGTGGGTGTTCATCGGCCTGCCGATCATGCTGGTCATCTCCATGCTGCCGCGGCCGCAGGCGCGGCGACTGGCGATCTTCCTGGCCGTCTTCTTTTTCCTGATGCTGCTGTTCGTGCCGTTGCTCGGCTCCACCGTGAACGGTGCCAAGCGCTGGATTGACCTGCCGGGCTTCCGCTTTCAGCCCTCGGAATTTCTGAAGCCCGTCTATGTCGTGACGCTGGCCTGGCTGCTGTCGCTGCGCGCCAAGGACCAGAGCCTGCCGGTGATGCCGCTCACGGGCGCGATGACGCTGCTGATCGCGGCGATCCTGATGAAGCAGCCGGATTTTGGCCAGACGGTCATCTTCCTTGCCTGCTGGGGCGTGCTGCTGATGCTCTCGGGCCTCGAAATGCGCTGGATCGCCATGCTGGGCGGCCTGGCGCTGGCGGGGCTGGTCGCGGTCTACATGTTCTATGAAAATGGCCGGCAGCGCATCAACGACTTCCTGGGCATCGGTGTCCAGATGGATACCGGCCCGGACCAGACGGACCTGGCCTTCCGCACCATCACCCATGGCGGCTTCACCGGCGTCGGGCCGGGCGGCGGCCAGAACAAGTTCCGCCTGCCCGAAGCCCATACCGACTATATCTTCTCGGTGATCGGCGAGGAGTTCGGCCTGCTCGCCTGCATCGCCATCGCCTGCGTCTATCTGGCGATCGTCGTGCGCGTGCTGCTGCGCCTGCTGGACGAGGAGGATAATTTCACCATCCTCGCCGCAGCCGGCCTCACCACCCAGTTCGGGCTGCAGGCGATCATCAATATGGGCGTCAATGCGCAGATTTTTCCGTCAAAGGGCATGACGCTGCCCTTTATCAGCTACGGTGGCTCCTCTATGCTCGCGCTTTGTATCGGCGTCGGCCTGCTGCTCGCATTCACGCGGCGCAACCCCTTCATGGGTCGGCACACGGTCGTCAAATGGAGTGGTCGATGAGCATTTCCCGTCACTTCGTCCTCGCCGCCGGCGGGACGGGTGGTCATATGATTCCCGCGCATGCGGTGGCCGAGGAGCTGATGGCGCGCGGCCATCATGTCGCCCTCGTCACCGATGAGCGGGGCGCCAAGATCCCCGGCATCTTCGACAAGGCACAGGTCCATGTCATGCCGGCGGGCCGCATGACCAAGAATCCGGCGAGCTGGCCTGGCGCCCTGAAGGCGATCCTGGCCGGGCGCGCGATGGCCCGGCGGCTCAACGACACGTTCAAGCCGACCGCCGTGGTCGGCTTTGGCGGTTATCCCGCCATGCCTGCTTTGCTGGGCGCGCTGGCCGACGGCATCCCGACCGCGATCCATGAACAGAATGCGGTGCTGGGCCGGGTCAACCGCCTGCTTGCCGGCCGGGTCGATGCCATCGCCACCGCCTATCCGGTGGTCGAGCGGCTCAAGGACAAATATGCTGGCAAGGTGCATCTGGTTGGCAATCCCGTGCGCGAGGAAGTGAAGGCGCTGCGCGACGAGGAATTTCCCGCGCTGACCGACGAAAGCGTGTTCCGCGTGCTGGTGATCGGCGGCAGCCAGGGCGCGAGCATCCTGTCGAGCGTTGTGCCCGAAGGGCTGTCGATGCTGCCGATCGCGCTGCGCCGCCGCCTTCAGGTGACGCAGCAGTGCCGCGCCGAGGATATCGAGCGGGTCCGCGCTACCTATGCCGAGATGGAGATTCCGGCCGATCTCGCCACCTATTTCAACGATGTGCCCGAAAAGCTGGGCTGGTCGCACCTGATGATCGCGCGGGCAGGGGCATCGACCCTGGCCGAGCTGACCTGTGCCGGCCGCCCCGCCATTCTGGTGCCGCTGCCCAGCGCCATGGACGATCACCAGACCGCCAATGCGCGCGAGATGACCGAGGCCGGTGGCGCCCGCACCATCCCCCAGTCGCGCTTCACCGCGGTGGAACTGGCCAAGCAGATGCAGAAGATGGCGCTGGAACCCGGCGCCCTGCAAAATGCTGCCAAGCGCGCCCGCGCCTGTGGCCGCCCGGATGCGGCGCGCGACATGGCCGACCTGCTCGAAAGCATCGGCCCCGCGCCGATCATGAATGACCCGCTTCGCGTCGGCCCCACGCCGACCACGCTCAATCTCCAGGGAGTTCCCGCATGAAGGGTGTCGGCACCGACATCGGCACGATCCATTTCATCGGCATTGGCGGCATCGGCATGTCCGGTATCGCCGAAGTCATGCATAATCTGGGTTACAAGGTTCAAGGATCCGACGTCGCCGAAGGCTATGTCGTGGAAGGGCTGCGCGCCAAGGGCATCAAGGTGATGATCGGTCACAAGGCCGAAAATCTGGGGGATGCCGCCGTGGTCGTCACCTCGACCGCGATCAAGCGCGGCAATCCGGAAGTCGAACTGGCGCTGGAAAATCGCGTGCCGGTGATCCGCCGCGCCGAAATGCTGGCGGAACTGATGCGCCTCAAATCCACGGTCGCCATCGCCGGCACCCATGGCAAGACCACGACCACCTCGATGGTCGCGGCGCTGCTGGATGCGGGCGGGGTCGATCCGACCGTCATCAACGGCGGCATCATCAACAGCTATGGCTCCAACGCGCGCCTGGGCAACAGCGACTGGATGGTCGTGGAGGCCGACGAAAGCGACGGCAGCTTCCTGCGCCTCGACGGCACGATCGCGGTCGTGACCAATATCGATCCCGAACATCTCGACCATTATGGCAGCTTCGACGCGGTGAAGGACGCCTTTGTCGAGTTTGTCGAGAATGTGCCCTTCTACGGCGCGGCGATGCTCTGCCTCGACCATCCCGAGGTGCAGGCCATCCTGCCGCGCGTGCAGGACCGCCGTATCGTCACCTATGGCTTCTCCGCCCAGGCCGATATTCGCGGCGAGAATGTCCAGCCGGTGCCCGGCGGCAATCGCTTCGACGTCCAGATCCGCGAACGTGACGGCGCGACCCGCCGGATCGAGGGGATCGAACTGCCGATGCCCGGCCGCCACAATGTGCTGAACGCCATGGCCGCGATCGGCGTGGCGCTGCAGATGGGCATTGACGACGCGACCATCCAGACCGGCTTTGCCAAGTTCGGCGGGGTGAAGCGCCGCTTCACCAAGGTCGGCGAGATCCCTGCTGGTGCAGGCGTCGCCACCGTCATCGACGATTATGGCCACCATCCGGTCGAGATCAAGGCGGTGCTCGCCGCCGCCCGCGAAGGCGCCAAGGGCCGGGTGATCGCCGTGGTCCAGCCGCATCGCTTCACCCGCCTGCGCGACCTGATGGATGATTTCCAGCAGGCCTTCAACGACGCCGACATCGTCTATGCCGCCCCGGTCTATACCGCCGGCGAGCAGCCGATCGAGGATGTCGACAGCGCAGCGCTGGTCGCCGGGCTCAAGCGTCGCGGCCATCGCAACGCCGCCACCATCGCCGACGCGGACGATCTTGCCCGCGTCATCGCCGCCGATGTCCAGGCCGACGACATGATCATCTGCCTGGGGGCCGGCGACATCACCAAATGGGCGGCGGGCCTCTCCGCTGCGGTCACCGCCAAGGTCAAGGAAACCGCCTGATGTTCGAGCTCTTCAATGTCGGCCTCGAAATGCAGAAGCGCATGATCGACATGCAGATGCAGGGCGTGGAGGTCGCGCGCGACATGGTCGAGGCGGCGCAGAAGCAGGTGCAGACCGGCATGGCTGCGCATCAGGCCGGCGAGGCGGGCATGAAGGCGATGAAGAGCTGGATGAATCTCTGGGGCGTGCGAGGTTGACGGTGATGGCTACTCTCCCGGCCGTTCGCGGCGCGCTCAAGGCCGATGCGTCGCTGGCACCGCTCGTCTGGTTCAAGGCGGGCGGGGCGGCGCAATGGCTGTTCGAGCCCAAGGACGCCGACGACCTGTCCGATTTCCTTGCCATGCTCGATCCGGCGATGCCGGTGATGGCGCTCGGCCTCGGCTCCAACCTGATCGTTCGCGATGGCGGCGTGCCGGGCGTGGTCGTGCGTCTGGGCAAGCCCTTCGCCAGGGTGGAGGCGCTGGATGCCACGACGCTGGTCTGCGGCGGCGGCGCATCGGGCATCCTCGTCTCCTCGACCGCGCGGGATGCCGGCATTGCCGGTCTGGAATTTCTCCGCTCCATCCCCGGCACGGTCGGCGGCTTTGTGCGGATGAACGGCGGCGCCTATGGCCGCGAGACCGCGGACATATTGGTGGAATGCGAGGTGGTGCTGCGCTCGGGCGAACAGGTGACCTTGCTCGCGAGTGACCTCCATTACAGCTATCGTCATTCCAACATGGTCGACGGCGCGGTTGTCGTGTCGGCGACCTTCCGGGGCGAACCCGGCGATCCGGCCGCGATCCAGGCGGAAATGGACCGCATCGCCACCGCGCGCGAGGAAAGCCAGCCGCTGCGCAGCAAGACCGGCGGATCGACCTTCAAGAATCCGGACGGGCACAAGGCCTGGGCGCTGGTCGATGAAGCGGGCTGTCGCGGCCTCCAGCTTGGCGGCGCGCAGGTGAGCGAGAAGCACACCAACTTCCTGCTCAACACCGGCCACGCCACCAGCGCCGACATCGAAGCGCTGGGCGAGGAAGTCCGCCGCCGCGTCAAGGACAAGAGCGGCGTCGAGCTGGAATGGGAAATCCAGCGTGTCGGCATGTTTGCCGAGGGCGCAAACAGAGATGCCGTGGGGTTGGCGAAGTGATTTGTGCTCCCAATCCGTCATCCCAGCGAAGGCTGGGATCCCTCTTTTCTTCCTTCGCTGCGTTCAAAGGCAGTGAGATGCCAGCCTTCGCTGGCATGACGATGTATCTGGAGTGTTACGCATGAGCCGTGGTCCCTGGCATGTCGCCGTATTGATGGGCGGCTGGTCGGCGGAGCGGCCGGTGTCGCTGTCGAGCGGCGAGGGCGTGGCCAAGGCGCTGGAATCGCGCGGGCATCGGGTCACGCGGATCGACATGGATCGCGACGTCGCCGCGCGCCTGACTGAGACTAAGGCGGATGTGGTGTTCAACGCGCTGCATGGCGTGCCGGGCGAGGATGGCACGGTGCAGGGCATGATGGACCTGATGGGCCTCACCTACACCCATAGCGGCCTTGCCACCTCGGTCATCGCGATCGACAAGCAACTGACCAAGCAGGCGCTGGTGCCGCACGGTATCCCCATGCCCGGCGGACATATCGTGGCGAGCGAGAGCCTGTATGCCGGCGACCCGCTGCCGCGCCCCTATGTTCTCAAGCCCGTCAATGAGGGCAGCTCGGTCGGCGTGGCGATCGTCACGGCCGAGGGCAATTATGGCAATCCCATCGCCCGTGACAGCGTCGGCCCATGGCAGGAATTTCCCGAGCTTCTGGCCGAACCCTATATTCGCGGGCGCGAACTGACCACCGCCGTGCTCGGCGATGAGGCGCTGCTCGTTACCGAGCTGCGCCCCAAGAGCGGCTTCTATGATTTCGACGCCAAATATACCGACGGCATGACCGAACATGTCTGCCCGGCGGAGATACCGGACGAGATCACGCAGGCGTGCAAGGCGATCGCGCTCCAGGCGCATCAGCTGCTTGGCTGCAAGGGCGCGTCGCGCTCCGACTTCCGCTGGGACGACAGCGAGGGCGTCGAGGGGCTTTACCTGCTGGAGGTCAATACCCAGCCGGGCATGACCCCCTTGAGCCTGGTGCCGGAACAGGCGAAAAAGCTTGGCATCGAATATGCCGAGCTGGTCGAGCGGATCTGCGAGGAAGCATTGACGAGGGGGCCGAACATGGGGGCTGGCAATGGCTGAGGCACGGATCCGGCGCGGCGGCACGGCGCGGCTGAGCACGGCGCGGGGCAAGGTGCGCGCCAAGGCCGGATCGGGCCGTGGCCGCCAGCTCAAGCGCCAGTCCTCCTTCGATCGGCTGCTCGAATTGCTGCCGATCAGCGAGGATACGCTCCAGAAGCTGGCGACCTGGGCCATCTTCGCGATCTTCGGTGGCATAGCGATCGCCATCGCCATCTATGCGGGGCTACCCGACATGGCGCGCCAGCAGGCGGCAAGCCTGGCCGCGCGCGCCGGTTTCGAGGTGGAGAAGGTCGAGGTGCGCGGCGTCGAGCGCATGGACGAGATGCCGGTCTATAATATCGCGCTCGGCCAGGTCGATCGCTCGATGCTCTCGCTCGACCTGCCCAAGGTGCGGCAGGAAATGCTGAAGCTCGGCTGGGTCAAGGATGCGCGCATTTCCCGCCGCCTGCCCGACACGCTGGTCGTCGATATCGTTGAGCGTGATCCGGTCGCGGTGTGGCAGCATGACGGGCAATTGCATCTGATCGACGTGGCGGGCGTGGTGCTGCAATCGGTGTCGGCCGGGGCGATGCCCGACCTGCCGCTGGTGGTCGGCCCCAACGCCAATCTCCAGACCGCCGGCCTCAACAAGCTGATGGAAAGCGCGCCTGCCTTGAAGCCGATGCTGGCTGGCGCAACCTGGGTCGGGAACCGTCGCTGGGATTTGCGCTTTCAGTCTGGGGAGACGCTGTCGCTGCCTGAAGGCGAACAGACATCGGCGGCCGCGCTGGTGAATTTCGCGCGCATGGATGGCGTCAATCGGTTGCTCGGCCGGGGCATCGTCAAGTTCGACATGCGCGATCCCGATCGTTTCGTGCTGCGTCTGCCGCAGGGCCAGACCAGCGATAAGCCGGCAGCGGCGGACGCCAAGGCGGAAAAGACCGCAAGTGCGCCTGCCGCGGGCGAGGAAGGCTAAGTCATGGCACAGCCCAAGGTCGAAAAGCTCATCACCGCGATCGATATCGGATCGTGGAAGGTGTCCGCGCTGATCGCGGGGCGCACCGATACGGGTGAGCTGGCGATCCTGGGCACAGGCCAGCGCGAGAGCCGGGGCGTGCGCCGCGGTTTCATCGCCGACATGGAGCGCACCGAACTGGCCGTGCGCGAGACGGTGGAACAGGCCGAGCGTGTCGCCGGCACCAATATCGAGGATGTCTGGGTCAGCTTCTCGGGCGGCAGCCTGGTCAGCGACGTCGTCACGGTCGAGCGCGACATGGGCGGCTATCGCGTCGAGCAGCCGGACATCGACGATCTGCTGACCACTGGCCAGCAGGGCATCGACCCCGATGGCCGCATCATCCTGCACGCGCAGCCGACCTGCTTCACCATCAATGGCAAGGTGCCGGTGAAGAAGCCGCTGGGCATGCATGCCGATCTGCTGGGCGTTGATATCCATGTCGTGCTGGCGGATGGTGCGCCGCTCGCCAATCTCGACCTGTGCGTGCGTGGCGCTTATCTCAACGTCAATTCGATCGTCGCTTCGCCAATCGCGACCGGCCTCGCCTGCCTGTCGGAAGAGGAACGCGACCTGGGCGTGGCGCTGGTCGAGATGGGGGCAGGGGTCACCAATGTCTCGCTCTATGCCGGCGGCATGCTGGTGGGGCTGCATTCGATCCCGATGGGCGCGTCCGACATCACCGACGATATTGCTTCGGCCTTCGGCATCCGCCGCAGCCAGGCGGAGCGGATCAAATGCTTCTATGGTTCGGCGATGCAGAACCGCCGCGACTTCCGCGAGATGATCGAGATCGCGACGCCCCATGGCGATGTCGCCATTCCGGGGCAGAGCGCCGGCCCCAATGCGGAAGGCGGCAAGATCACCCGCGCGGCGCTGGTCGGCGTCATTTGCGAACGACTGAACCAGATCATGGCGGAAGTGAATGCGGCGCTGGCCGGCATGGGTTTCAACAGCACCGGGCGCCAGGTCGTGCTGACCGGCGGCGGCGCGGAGATGAAGGGCATTGCCGACTATGCGCAAGGTGCATTGGGGCGTGCAGTGCGGGTCGGTCGCCCGCGTGGCTTGTCAGCCATGCCCGAAGCGCATAGTGGCCCGGCCTTCGCCACTTTGGCCGGATTGGCGCTTTACGGCGCTTCAAACCCGGTTGATCTTAGGGCGATGGCGCCTGCGCCGCAAACCGTGCATCGTCTGGGCGCCCCGCAATGGTGGCAGCGCATGATGCGGGCGATGCGGACGAATTACTGAGCGAATTTGAACGAAAACGAAAATAGCAGGTGAAATACTCTATTTTCTGGTGTTAACAATTGATGACGGTTGTCACTTCCTGACGAGGAAGCTGAGGGAGCAAAGTATATGAGCATCGAGATCAGCCCGCCGCATGTGGACGAATTGAAGCCACGCATTGCGGTGATAGGCGTTGGCGGTGCAGGCGGTAATGCCATCGCGAACATGATCGCGGCCAGCGTCGAGGGCGTGGACTTCATCGTCGCCAACACCGACGCGCAGGCGCTGAACGCCTCGCCGGCCGAACGGCGCATCCAGCTTGGCCCGCAGATCACCGAGGGTCTGGGCGCCGGTTCGCGCCCGGAAATCGGTCGCGCGGCGGCCGAGGAAACGATCATCACCGTCGAACAGGCGCTGGAAGGCGCCCATATGTGCTTCATCACTGCCGGCATGGGCGGCGGCACCGGCACCGGTGCGGCCCCGGTCATCGCCAAGGCGGCGCGTGAAAAGGGCATCCTGACCGTCGGCGTCGTGACCAAGCCCTTCACCTTCGAGGGCAATCGCCGCATGAAGTCGGCGGAAAGCGGCATCGACGAGTTGCAGAAGCATGTCGACACGCTGATCGTCATCCCGAACCAGAATCTGTTCCTGATCGCCAACCCGAACACGACCTTCAAGGAAGCGTTCCAGATGGCGGACGAGGTGCTGCAGCAGGGCGTGCGTTCGATCACTGACCTGATGATCATGCCGGGCCTCATCAACCTCGACTTTGCCGACGTCCGTTCGGTGATGGGCGAAATGGGCAAGGCGATGATGGGCACCGGCGAAGCGGAAGGCGACGGCCGTGCGCTCCAGGCCGCGGAAAAGGCGATCGCCAACCCGCTGCTCGACGGTGTGTCGATGCGCGGCGCCAAGGGCGTGATCGTCTCGATCGTCGGTGGCGACGACATGCGCCTGATGGAAGTTGACGAAGCGGCCAACCATATCCGTGAACTGGTCGATCCCGATGCGAACATCATCTGGGGCAGCGCCTTCAACGACAATCTGAACGGCAAGATCCGCGTGTCGGTCGTCGCGACCGGCATCGACAATGAAGTCGGCAGCCAGGCCGCGCCGCTGACCCAGCCGTTCAGCTTCGCCAGCCGTCCAGCCGTCGCCGTGCCGCAGGCACCGCGTCCGGCACCGGTGGCCGCACCCGCCCCGGCCGCGCCGGTCGCTGCTGCGCCGGCCCCGGTCGCCGCGCCCGAACCCGAAGCGCTGGAACTGGACGTGCCCGAAGCCCCGGCGCCCGCGCCGATCGCCGCGCCTGCCGCCGAAAAGGCGCCGCCGGCCTTCGCGCCTGCGCGTCCCGCCGCCGTCTTCTCCGACGAGGATCCCTCGCAGGATGAACTGCTGCTCGGCGCCGAAGCGGCCGCACCGGAAGCTGCGCCCAAGCCCGCCCAGCCGGCGCCGCGCGTCGCGACCGGTGGCACGCTGTTCGAGCGTATGGCCGGCCTTACCCGTGGCAGCGAAAAGGCACCGGGCGCCGAAGAAGGCACGCAGGGCCTGGATATCCCGCGCTTCCTCAACCGCCAGAACAACCAGTAAGGCCAGCGTGCGGGCACAGGCCCGCACCGGCCTGCCAAAGGCGCGCCGTCGGTCGCTTCGGGCGACCCGGCGCGCTTTTTTGTGCAGGTCATTTCCCATTGCTTCCGCGATCCGCTAAGGCAGCCATGTGACACGATCTCATCTATGGATTCTCGGCAGCCTGCTTCTTGCCACGGCTGCGCAGGCGCAAACCGACCAGGCCGATCTGGTCCGGCCCTCGGGCGCCGCGGACCTCAACAATAATCTGGCGAAGCTGGCCACAAATCCGCGTGATTTCAGCGCGTTGGTGGGGGCAGGGGAAGCCGCGCTGGAGCTGGACGACGCCCGCGCGGCCGCCGGTTTCTTTGCCCGCGCCGACGCGATCCAGCCCAATAATGGACGCACCAAGGCGGGCCTGGGCCGGGTCATGCTGAAGATGCAGAACCCGGCCGAAGCGCTGCGCCTGTTCGACCAGGCGACCCGTGCCGGCTATCCCGAAGTGACCATCCAGGGCGACCGTGGCCTTGCGCGCGACATGACCGGCGACCAGGCCGGGGCGCAGCGCGATTATCATGCCGCCCTGCAACGCAGCCCGGACGATGCCGAACTGGTGCGCCGCTACGCCGCCTCGCTCGGGATTTCGGGGCAGGTGGATGCCGCCGACAAGGTGTTGCAGCCGCTGCTCTACAAGAGCGACCGGGCGGCCTGGCGCTATAATGCCTTCATCCTGGCGATGAACAACCGTCAGGCCGAGGCCAAGAAGGTGGTCGACCAGACCATGCCCGCCCAGCTGGCGAGCGCCATCACCCCCTATATGCAGAAAATGCCCTATCTGACGGCGGCGCAGAAGGCGGCTGCGGTCCATTTCGGCCATTTCCCGCAGGTGGTCGCGACCAGCATCACGCCGATCGTGCCGACCCCGCCGGCGCCGGGCGTCCAACTGGCGTCGCGCGAAGCCGCACCCGCCGCCGTCGCGTCGACCGCGCCGGCCCAGGGGGATCGCCGAACGACCCGCAACGGCAGTGGCCGGCAGCGCGGCACGTCGCTGGCCCGCGCGCCGCTCGGCACGCCCCCCTCTAGCCAGTCCCGCGCCCGCCAGCCTACTGCCAGCCAGCCCGCCGCCAGCCAGCCCGCGCCGACCCAGAGCCGGACGCCGATGGCCGCACAAGCCACGCAGCCTGCTGCCCCCACGCCAACGCCCGCGCCCGCAACGGTCCAGCCGCTGCCCGCCGACACGCGCGGACGCCAGCCGGTCGTTCAGCCGACGCCGAGCCAGAGCGCCCGTTCGGAGATGGTGCAGCCGGCGCCCGGTCAGGCGACCACCCAGACGCCGACCCCAACCCCGGCGCCGTCGCCCGCCCCGGTCCGCAGCGCATCGGCCGATGTGCAGGGGCCGCCCGCGCCGGGTCTCGACGCGCTGGACGGCGGCGCGCCGCGCTCGACCGCACCGGCGCCGACCACCGGCCAGCCGAGCGCCGCCTCGCAGCTCAATTCGAGCGCGCTTGCCCAGGCGTCGAGCGTGACCCCGCCCGCGCCGCAGGGCACGCCGCCCGCGCCGACGCCATCGGCGCCGGTCGCCACCCAATTTACGCCGCCGGCCGACAGCGCTGCGCCGCAGCCGGCGCCGGAGGCGACGCGCAGTCTGGCCGACATCATTCACGCCATCGACGTGCCCGACAGCGAGCGCCGCTCGAACGTGGTCGCGGTCGACCTGGCCGAGGTCGAGAAGCTGCAGGCCGCCCGCCGCGCCGCCGCGCGCCAGGCGGAGGCCGACAAGGCGAAGAAGGCGGCCGCCGCCAAGGCCAAGGCGGAAGCAGATGCCAAGGCGAAGAAGGAAGCGGAGGAAAAGAAGCGGCTGGCCGCCAATCCCGCACGCAACTGGGTGCAGATCGGCACCGGGCAGAAGAGCGCGCTGGCCTTCACCTTCAAGCGCTTGCAGGGCAAGTATGACGCGGTCGCGCCGCAGGATGGCTGGAGCGCCAGCTGGGGCCAGACCTCGCGCCTGCTGATCGGTCCCTTTGCCAGCTTCACCCGCGCCAAGGCGGTCGAGGCGGACCTCAAAAAGGCCGGCGCCGATGCCTTCGCCTGGCAGAGCGACGCGGGCGAGGTGGTTGAAAAGCTGGGCAGCAAATAAGGGGTTCGCATGACGATGCTCGCATCCTACGCCTCTCAGCCCGACCAGAGCCGGGGACGGCTCCATGCCGAACCGGGCGGCGAGATGCGCGGCCCGCGCGATATGTTTCAGCGCGACCGCGACCGCATCATCCATTCGATCTCCTTCCGCCGACTGCGGCACAAGACGCAGGTGTTCGTGTCGCCCGACGGCGATCATTATCGCGTGCGCATGACCCACAGTCTGGAGGTGGCGCAGATCGGCCGCGCCATCGCCCGCACGCTCGCCCTCAACGAGGATCTGACCGAGGCGCTGTGCCTGGCCCATGATATCGGCCATCCGCCCTTCGGCCATGCCGGCGAGGATGCGCTGGAAGCGGCGCTGGAGGATCATGGCGGCTTCGATCATAATGCGCATACGCTGCGCACGTTGATGCTGCTGGATTCCCCTTATCCGCGCTTTCGTGGGCTCAACCTCAGCTGGGAAATGCTGGAGGGGCTGGCCAAGCATAATGGGCCGGTGACCAAGCCCGGCTGGGCGATGCGCGAACTGGACGCGCTGTTCCCGCTCGACCTTGCCAGCCATGCCTCGCTGGAGGCGCAGCTGGCGGCGCTGTCGGACGATATCGCCTATGACAATCACGACATTGACGATGGCCTGCGCGCCGGGCTGCTGAGCCTGGAACAGCTTTTGACGGTGCCGCTGGTGCGCCATTGCTGGGATCGGGTGACGGCCCGCTATCCCGACGTGCCGCAGGATCGGCTGCTGCGCGAACTGGTACGCGAACAGATTGGCGTGATGGCCAATGACCTGCTCACCACCACCCGCGCCAATATCGCGGCCGCCGGGGTGGAAACGGTTGCCGATGTCCGCGCGCTGGGCCGCACGCTGGTCGCTTTCTCGCCCGAACTGGCCGCGCAGGAACGCGAGCTGAAGCGCTTCATGTATGCGACCCTCTATCATCATCCCGACCAGCTCGCCGCCGCCGACCGGGCACGGGTGATCGTGATCGACCTGTTCCGCGCCTATCTGGCCGACCCCGCGCTGATGCCGCCCGAATGGCGCGACGAATGCGCGCTGGAAGAACCAACCCGCAGCCGCCATATCGCCGACTTCATCGCCGGTATGACCGATCGCTATGCCGAAAAGCGGCATGCCGAAATTTGTGGCGCACTGGTCTAGGCGCGCACCGCAGCCTCCGACGCGACAGTTGAAAGTTCACAGCGTCGTTACACGCGCATTCTGGCGTGTTTGGGCGGCCCGCGCGCCTGCGACGCTTTTCCTGGGTCATGCCGACGCGACGATGACGCCGCTCCCGCGCGACACCGACGCGACAATGAGGCGACAGCCAGGCGACAGCGAAGCGACGCCGGTGGGGCTTTGCGGGAGATAAGGCGGAAGGGGCAGGGGACTGTTCCATCGCGCAGGATAGATCAGAGAAAGGCCGAGTAGGAAAGAGCAGGGCGCGCGATCAGGGCTTCCGCTCTGGCCGGTGACGACCAGAGGCGGACGTTTCCTACTCCCCTCCCTTCCAGGGAGGGGCCGGGGGTGGGTGCGCCGCGTAGCGGCGGTCTACGGTCGATAGGGCAGAAGCTCGCTGCGCTCGCAACCCACCCCAACCCCTCCCTGGAAGGGAGGGGCTATGTCTT